>NZ_JBFJTH010000021.1:0-33872 GCF_041625495.1 Litorivivens sp.
ACCGGGCATGGTGAAGAGCACATACGGCACAGGCTGCTTTGTGATGCTCAATACTGGTGTGCAGGCGATCACCTCCGGCAATCGACTGCTGACGACGATTGCCTATCAATTGGACGGTCAGACAACCTATGCTCTTGAGGGCAGTATCTTTGTTGCCGGTGCGGCGGTGCAGTGGTTGCGTGACGGCCTGCATCTGATTGGCAGTGCCTCGCAGATGCAAGAGCTTGCCGAAAGTGTCAGCAGTTCTAATGGCGTCTATATGGTGCCCGCCTTTACCGGTCTTGGCGCGCCCTACTGGGACCCGGATGCCAGGGGAGCCATTCTCGGGCTGACCCGTGATACCCAGATTGCCCATATCGCCCGCGCGACCCTGGAAGCTGTGTGTTATCAGTCGCGTGATTTGCTCGATGCGATGCGTAATGACGGTGCAGAAATAGAAACGCTGCGGGTGGATGGCGGTATGGTGGTAAACGACTGGTTGGTGCAGCGACTTGCCGACACAGTGGGCTGTGAATGCCAGCGCCCTGCGGTGATCGAGACAACGGCGCTGGGGGCTGCCGGACTGGCCGGTCTGCAGGCGGGACTCTACGGTTCGCTGCCCGATTTTAATCAACTGTGGCGTGCTGAGCAGACCTTTAAGCCAGCAATGTCAGAAGCGGATCGGGAGCGTCGTTATCACGGTTGGAAAAAAGCAGTAGCCCGGGTTCGCAGCTGATTACTGCACGGTCATCGTGTAGTTGAGATCAAGTTCAGATACGCGGCGCGGGCGGCTGATGTAGTAGCCTTGTAAATAATGTACGCCCATATTTCGCAGCAGGTCGGCGCTACCGTCGTCTTCGACACCTTCTGCGATCACTTTTTTACCCAATGCCAGCGCCATATCGACCATGGATTTCACCAGCAGTTGGTCGCTTTTGCGCTTATACAGGTAGCGGATAAAGGACTGATCGATCTTAATGTAGTCTACTGGCAGGTCGCGCAGGTATTCGAAGGAAGTAAAGCCAATACCAAAATCGTCGAACGCAATCTGTACGTTGAGCGACGCCAGTCTTTCGCAGAGTTCGCGTGCAGTTTCAAGGTTATTTATGGCTTCTGTTTCTACAATTTCGAAAATGAGCTGACTGGGGCGAGCACCTGTTTCCAGCAGCAGCGACTTCAGCTCTTTGATAAACAGATCGCTTTCGAATGTGGCCGCGGTGATGTTGACGCTCAGTTTTAAGTCTACATCCTGCCGGTGCCAGGCACCAAGTTGTTCCAGCGCCATGCGCAGCACCAGCAAGTCCAACCGAGCCATCAGGCCGTTTTCCTTGGCAATATCCATAAACGCAGCGGGCGACACGAGGTGGCCGTCTTCGGAGCGCATGCGCACCAGGCATTCGCAGTGGGATATGCGTTCTTTACTCAGGTTGTATATAGGCTGGTAGAGAAGGACGAAACGTTCATCAGACAAGGCTTTGACAATGCTGTCGTGTACCTGCAGCTTTTCCTGACGCAGTGCCCGGCTATCAATCGACTCGGATATACGATTGATCTTGCCGCGCTCAATGGGTTTCAAGCCACGCAGTGCAGCGGCAGAATTGCTCACCAGTTCGTCGATGTTATAGCCGTCTTGGGCGTACGTTGCCAACACGCCGGTTAGCGTAATTTCTACAGTGTCATCGTCCAACACCGAATAAAAATGCAGCGGCCGATTATGCAGCGGGTGGCCATTTTGCTCGTAGTCATCCTTGTCAATAATCAGCAGGGCACAGAATTCGTTGGCACCGGTACGCGCAATAATGGTGTCACAGGTAATCAGGCGTTCAACAAAGCGTGCGGCTTCGCGCAGGATCGAATCGCCACTGTGGAAACCGTACATGTCGTTAATGGATGCAAACTTATCAATGTCCAGCAACATCAGATCTACTAAATGGCTGTCACTGTACTGTTGTATCAGCAGGCTGGCTTCCTCGTGAAAGGCTTCGCGATTCAAAAGGTCGGTCACATTGTCGTGTTTGCTTAACCAGCGCAAACGGCTCTCTGTTTTGCGGCGCTCTGTGATATCCAGGCCAACTGACAGAATCAACGGCTCATTGTTCGCCTGAACTCGGGCATGCACCCACATCAGGTCGCTGACAGTACCACTGGAACTGCGGATAAGTTGCTCAGTTTGCAGTCGGGTTTGCTTGCCGCTGATCAGTGGTGTCAGGTTTTCCGTAATGGAGTGGCCGGACAGGTCGGGAAGGATCAGGTCAGTGATTTTGCGGTGATCTACGTCAAGTCGCGTCCAGCCTGCCATTTCACGGCCGTAATTATTCAGCAATTTGATGTCACCCTGCAGTGTGTGGGCGGCAATAACCAGGGGTGAATCATTGACTAGCACATCATTGAAATCCTGTGCTTCGCGGTGCTCTGCAATCTTGTGTACCAGTTGCTGGCGGTGCTCGGCGACAGCAGCCTCCATTTCTTCCAGTGCGTCGGCTACTTCCAGCACGGTGAAGTTCAGCTGATCAACCTCGTCCAAATAGCCGGGCTTGCGGGTGTAACGCTGCAATGAATCCCGCAGTCGATCGTAGTTCGACTCCGACAGCATGGGTATTGCCTTGGATAGGTTTACCAGCTTTTTCAGGGCAGTGCGCAGCGCCAAGTAAGTGAGCAAGATCGTAATGAGTAATGCGATGGCTGAGGCGATCAAACCACCCTTGAGTGAATCCTGGATTTGAGCTTGGGCGTCACTATCGTCTGACAGAATGACAGTGTTGATAGGTGTGACGGTGTAGCGGCTTGGCAGAGGCTGGCGCGCTGCGGCGTATAGTCCGGCGCTGGTGCGCGTGTAAACTGTTTTATCCTGGCTCAGGAAGCCGGTGAGAGACTGTATTTCTCGTATGAGCGGGCTGGTGGATGCGGCATTGCTGGAAATGGTTGGTTCCAGGCGGCTGCTATCACTCTTGAGAAACGCAACGTCGGCTCCTGTCAGTACCGCAAAATCCACAAATATCTGCTGTAGATTGCGCACGGCTGACAGGATAAAAAGGGTGCCGTCACTGGAGATGACCGGCACAAAACTGATCTGGTAGCAGCTGGTTGTGCAAAAGATGCGGCTCAGTGGCTGCTGCTGCTCGGAGACGATGGTGATAAGGCGCTCGTCCAGCGTTTCGCCGGGTGCGCGTGTTGGGCTGTCAGCTTGCCATTGCCGCACCCGGCGCCCATCGAACTGATGCAGTGCCATCGATTCAATGCTGGGATTGAGTGATAGCAGCGCGGGCGGTTGCGAAGAGGGTTTATCGCCGCTGTAGGCATCTACCGGAACCTGCGTCAGGATATCCTCGAAACTTTGGGTAGAGCGCTCCACCAGCTTTTCAAATATACCGAAGAGTTCACCAACCCGCTTTGCGCTGGCCTGCTCATTGACGCGCACGGCGCTGATATAGGTCAGAGCACTGTTGCCCAATAGGGCCAGTGTGGTGATCAATGTAATAACAAACAGGAGCTTGGTCTGTAGACTAAGCTTTACCTGCTTCTGCGGGCTGGTCATGAATAAGAGTGACTGTCAGAAACGGTATCCCGCCATCATAACAAACAATTCGGACCTTTCGCTGATTTGCCGGTTGGGATTGTCAATATTGGGAACAGGCGCTGATCCTCTAACACCGTGCACCTCGGCTGCGAGCAACCAATTTGGCGCCGGGGCCCAGCGACCACCCAGGGTGAGCACCGTGGAATCGGTTTCGTTGGGACGATTGCGATCGCCGAGCTGGTGGTCAATGCGCGTGTACCATGTCAGCGTGCCAGTTTGCTGGTAGTCCGCCTGAAGGTAGGCAGTTTCACCCTTGCTGGCGAAGTTGCCCGCAGCACCGAACGCAGGGCTAGCGAACAGTCCATTGGTAGACAGTAGGGAGTATTCCAGTGTGTAAGAAATTTTCTCGCGGTTGTGCTGCAGTGACAGGGCAATGATATTGGCGTCGAGCTCTGCGATTGCCTGGGGGCTGTCAAAGGTGAGCGTGGCATCGTAATAGCTCATCGCTGCGCGCCAACGCCCGCCCATAAGATCAGTGCTCAATTGGGCGGCGAAAGGGCGGCGCAATTCTGCCTGACCACTGAATAAGCCACCTTGGCTGCCAAATATGTTTTCAAACGTATTGGAATCAATATCGTCGGTTCTACCGAAGGTGGCTATAAAATGTGTGGATTGCTGGTCGCTATCCCAATAGTTGTAGAGCTGTAGGCCGTCTGATGAAAAAAACAGCTCGCGGATACCGTAACCTTCGTAATACAGCTGTGGCAGCAAGATGGAGGGTCGAGTGAAGAAAATATCCCGGGTTGAGTTATAAAAGCCGTAGGGGTTACGCACGCGTCCGGCCCGAAAACCGGCGCCAGACTGTGCGGACTGGAAGAAGCGATAGTCTGCATAGAAGTAATCAGTGCGAATACTACCGTCGTCGCCGCGTCCGGCGTCACGGGCGTAGAGTTGCCCGGCGATGCTCAGTTTAGGGTCGACGCGATAAATGCCGCCCACTCCCGCTTCGTAAAAATCCCAGGAGCCGTCAGTGCTTTCGCCATAAAAGTTGTTTTCTTTGCTGTACAGATATCCTTGGCTGACAAAGCCATGCAGATTTATTCCATTCAGGTCTTTGGCGTGGAGAGCGGGTGCTCCCGACACAAGTAGCATGAGAAGTGCGGCGACTGTGCAGGCGAGTTGTGGATATCTTATGGTCATTATCAGAACCTGAATTTCGGGTCGGTAAGCTGAGTATTGCTACCGACAAACTTAACCGGGCTATCGTTGCCGGGGAGTTGGTTGGCGTAACCAATGGCGCCAGGCGTGGAGCGTACTTTGTCGTAGAGTTGGTAGGTGGTGGCAACGACCGTTGGTGCATTGCCGGAGCCGGTGAATGTCAGTTGGTCCCATTGTTTGCGAAGAACATAGGGGAACGTTTTTAGGAAGGTGATGCAAAACGTCTTGTGCGCCGGATGCGATTCAGGCAGAACAAATACCGTGACCGGTGTCCCGTCAGGCCAAGACTGCATACGTCCGAAAAACACCGAACGCAGGGTTCCTGAGGATAGGCTGGGTGGTAATTCCACTGCATCATTGACGATCACCTGCACGGCGCCCGTCGCTTCCTCCGCAGCGAGGGGAAATGTCGCCACCAGCCAGAAAATAAGGCTCGCTAACAAGGAGCTAGGGTGGTTACACCCGGCTTTGCTCAATCCCGCTTCTCCCATACTGAAAGTGCCGTAAGTGTTGGGCAGACGGCTCGGCACGGCCAACTTTTAATTATAACTCCGCCTTAAAATCCTGAATAAAGGATAGTATACGTCGGGCATTGGCCCCTAGATCGCCTTTGCCAACCCGTGATACTGAGCTTAGATCAACTTCGCTGCCAGAACCACTATTTGTCACTCGAATAACCACATCGTCCTTAAAACCGAACCAACGGGTCGTTGCTACGGCTTCGATCTGATAATTCTGTTCGTCTTTGAGGTAGACTTCCCAACCTTGCCGCTTGGCCGTGGCCAGTGCGAGCTGGAAAGCTTCGGCAGCGCTCAATTCAGTCGTTAGGGTCTGTAGTTCAGGGTAGGCACTGCGCTGGATCTCGGCCAGCTCGGGTGTATATTCCAGCGGGTTGGTGCCTGGCCCCCGCTGGGCCGGGGCGGCCACGAATTTCGGCGGATCCGCCGGGTCGGTCGTTACATTGTGGATCATGGGAGTGCTGCCGCCGCTGAATAAGTTGAGCGAAAAGAAGGCTAGTGCGGGCAGGCCGAGCAGGGCGGCGTAATTCAGGGTGCGACGGCTTTTGTCATCGTTCTGGCGGCGTGTGTACAGGGCCGAAAGGACTATGCTGGTGAGTCCGGTCAGGGTGGCCAGCATGAACAGTAGCAAGCCGATCCTGAAGTTAAATAGCTCCCAGCGGGTACCCAGCGCAGACAGTGGCAGCAATATCAGGCTTAGCGCGGCCATGACCAGGGTTGTTTTCGCAATTCGAGACATAGATAGGCTTCCGGCGGTGGAGGTCGTCTGATTACAGGTTTTACTATTATCTTTTTGTAACTATACCACGCCTTTTCAACAGGCAGACAGCGTGATTAACTACCGCGCCTCAGCTCCGCGGGCACAGCAGAGCATCAGAATGATTAAGTGGAAGGGACTATGACTCGAGTAAAAGACAAGGTCTGTATCGTGACAGGTGCAGCAAGTGGTATGGGCAAGGCGGACGCGATTCGCCTGGCGGCTGAAGGCGCCAAGGTGGTATTGACTGATCTGAATGAGCGAGACGGTCAGGCCGTTGCACAGGAAATTGGCGACAGCGCGCTGTTTATTAAGCACAACGTGACCAGTGAAGAAGACTGGAAAAGGGTTGTGGATACCGCGGTATCTCATTTTGGCGGTCTGGATGTGCTGGTGAACAATGCCGGCATGATGACCATGGGCTCGGTCGTGGATTGCACGCTGGAAGAATATCGCAAGGTTAATGGCGTTAACAGTGAGGGGGTGTTCCTGGGCTGCAAATATGCCATCCCGGCGATGGAAGCCACGGGTCGCGGCGGCTCGATCATTAATATGTCATCGGTTGCTGCGCTGCACGGCATGTCTTTTATCGCGGCTTACAGCGCGAGCAAAGGCGCGGTAGCGGCCCTGACCAAATCGGTAGCGCTGTATTGCCGAGAGCGTCGCAACGGTATTCGCTGTAATTCGATTCACCCAGACGGTGTGAAGACTCCGATGGTGTTTAAAGTGGCTACTGGCGCGGAAACCGCCACACGCGAGGAAATCGAGTCGCTGTCTACCGAAGCTAACCCGATGTGTGAACCCGAAGATATTGCCGCGTTGGTGTTATACCTGGCCTCAGATGAGTCCAAGTTTGTGAATGCGGCAGAAATGTTGATCGACAATGCAGCTACCGCTACACCGCCCATTGGCGTGTAACCTACTGGAGCAGGGCGCCCGGTATTACTGGGCGCGATCTTTCCCGGCTTCCAGAGCCTTCATAATATTTTCCAGTTGATCCGCTAGGATATTGCTGGCAGCTACTTCCATCGCCCTTCCCAGCTCTGCTTTCACCACAATTTCAGCCATGGGCCGCATCCGCCAGATCAAGTCGATGATTTTGGGGAATTCCTCCTTGGGCGGGAGCGACTTTTCTTCGTAGGGGCGCAGCACGTTATCTGAAATCAGTCGCACAAATTCCTTGGCCACTTTCTCCACGTTGTCGCGGCTCATGCGCAGGATTTCCAGCTGATCGCCCAAGGGGATACCCATTGCGCACAAATCTGCGGCGACTTTCAGGGTGCTCATGCTGTTCACGCGCACCTGTGCGCCCTGAATGATGGCTATTCCGAGTTCGCTGGCCAGCCGGATATTTGCCGGTGTGAGCTGTCGGCCGAACATTGTCACCATTTGGGTCATGGGAATTATTTCTGGCGCTTCCTTGCCCCAGGGGCTGTTGATTGCAGACTCCATGCCCAGGATTTCGCTCAGGCCAATGCCTTTTTCCAGGCCACTAATCAGATCGAGAATACTGGCGAGGGTGTAACCCCGATCAAGCAAATCAGCGATTACGCGCAAGCGTGACAAATGCTGATTGTTGTAGATGCCCTTGCGGCCCCGTAGGGTGGGTGGTGGCAGCAGCCCTTTGTCCTGGTAGGCGCGTATATTGCGCACGGTGGTATTGGCGGCAAGTGCCAGCTCTTCAACCGTATATTCTTTCTTGTCTTCAGTCTCAGGGTCTTGAGGCGCCTCATTCTGCTGGCGGTACTGGGCCATGTTCTGAATTGTTTCTTCGGGAAACTTCATGCTTCGTTTGGCTCGGGCATCTTCAAATAGTGAATATTTGTTTGATAAATGGTGGTTTTCAGCGCAATCCCGCAGCTTGCTTTAATTGGATTGCGCCTTGAAAACAACGACATAGCCCAAAAGCGCGGGGTGCTCGTCATTTCAGCCAATGTCTATTCTACCTACCTCAAACTATCTTGACATCAATTAATGGTAGGTTTATGTTACATCAAATAATGATACATAAATGTGTGTTTCATATTCTAATGGATCATAAGGCAGTGAAACTGCTTCAGAGGATGATAATAATGAATGGTTTGCGCGCTTTTCCCCTGCAGCTGCTAGCAGTTGGCGCGGTTCTCTCACCCTTGGCAAATGCAAAGGCGACTTTGGAAGAGGTGATTGTTACTGCACAGCATCGAGCCCAGAGTCTTCAGGACGTGCCGGTGTCGGTCAGTGCCATCGGTGGTGACAAAATGATCGAAGCGGGTATTAACCGCATGGAGGATCTTCAGGCCTACGTACCAAACCTGACGGTTACGGAGAGTGGTATCAGTACTGATATCTTTATCCGGGGCATTGGTACCGGGATGAACCAGGGCTTTGAGCAATCGGTTGGTATGTATGTCGATGGCATCTATTACGGCCGCGCCCAGTTGGCTAGAGCACCGTTCCTGGATCTTGCCCGAGCCGAGGTTTTGCGCGGGCCGCAGAATATCCTGCATGGCAAAAACAGTATTGCGGGTGCGGTCAATCTGCACACTGCGGACCCAACAGAAGAGTATGAAGGCTTTGCATCGGTACTCTACGAGCCGAATTTTGATGAAAAGGTTTTTGACCTAGTGCTGTCTGGACCATTGACCGATAAGGTGGGGGCGCGGTTTGCAGCGCGTCTGCGTGACTATGGCGGCTATGTTGAAAACCTAACGCTGGACCGCTTCGGGCCGCAACACGATCAGGCGACCTACCGGCTGAAATTAAACTGGGAGGTTGATGACGACACGACCGCCTCGCTAAAACTTGAGTACGGCCAATTTGATTCGCTCGGTCGACACGGTGAGGTTATCCGCGACGATCCTTCAACCTCGTCCACGTTTTTGTTCACCGGTCGCACCGAAGCGGAAATTCTCGATCGAACTTATTTCCCACCGCTGGTTGACGTGGATACCCACGATTCTGTAGCCAACAACTATCAGGACTTTAAAGGGTCTTCCAACGGCAATTACAGCTATAACGACACCTACAACATGACGTTGGATGTGACATGGCTGTCGGATGCGGGGAATGAATTCAAATCTATCACCGGTCTGATGGCCTATGAATACGATGACCTGTGTGATTGCGATTCGACTGCAGCGCCGTTGTTTAAACTGACGTTGGCAGAGGAATACCAGCAGCTCAGTCAGGAATTACGCTGGGTGTCACCCGTCGGTGAGCCCATCGACTACATTGGTGGCGTGTACCTGCAGCGTACCGATCTGACCTTCAACGACAAGCTTATTCAGGACTCGGAGGTTGTCGTGCAATTGTTGAACGCGGCCGATTTTCAGGATGGTGGTACCCGGGGCGATTACGACCCCAACCCTCTGGGAGTTGATCCGGTTGAAGTGCTGGGGGTTGGTGATGCGGGTAATGCGGTAGCCGATATCACGGCACCGCGTGAGTTCACTAGCGTCTCCGATATTGCCTCGGCATTTATGCAGGCTACCTTCAACCTTGCCGAAACTTTTCGTGTGACGCTTGGTGGGCGCTACACCTATGAACACAAAAAAGGCAGCCGTTCGCTCGACCTAGCCGATCTAAACGGTAACAGTCTACCCATCGGTGAGGTGGATACGGTGGCCGCCATCAGCTTTGCGGCCGAACGCCACAACCTGAAAGGCGAGCGCAGTGAAACCCATTTTTCCCCGCTGATTAATTTGCAGTGGGATTATTCGCTGGAAGGTATGGCGTACTTTACCGCTACGCGTGGTTTTAAAGCCGGTGGCTTTGATGCGCGCTCCAACCAATCACCAAGCGCTGAGCTCACACCCGCCAATCCGGGCGCGCCAGTGCCTAACCGAGTTTCTCTGGTGGGCACTTTCGAATACGACGAGGAAATGGCTACCAGTTTCGAGCTCGGTATGAAAACCGGTTTGCTCGACGGTGCCGCTGAGTTGAATGTTGCAGCGTTCTATACCATATACGAAGACCTGCAGATCAGCATTTTCGATGGCACATTGGGCTTTAATGTTGGCAACGCCAAGGAGGCGATTACTCAGGGCATTGAGCTTGATGCGCGCTATCAGGTGACTGAGTATTTGAGCTTGGGCGGTGCGCTGGCACTGCTGGATTTTGAATTTACAGATTTCAAAAACGGGCAATGTCGCCAGGGGCAACAGCCTACCTCAGACGATGGACTCTACTGCGACTACACCGGACAGAGCAACCAGTATGTGGCTGACTGGTCCGGCACTTTCATTATCGGCTACCTGCGGCCGATCAGCGCCACACTGGGTATCGGCGCGACGCTCGATATTGTATTCACCGATGATTACAACCCTTCGTCCAATGTAGATCCCCGTGTTGAACAAGAAGGTTTTACCAAACTCAATGGTCGCATCGGAATTGGTGCTATTGATCAGACCTGGGAGCTCTCTCTGGTAGGCAAAAACCTGACCGATGAAACGGTGATTGTCTACGCCGCTGATACCCCGCTGGCCAATACTATTTTTGGCAGTACAACATTTACCGGCTTTGTTGAAGCGCCGCGCTCGGTTGCGCTGCAAATGACCTACCGCTGGTAACCGGAGAAAATACGATGAAATTATTTAAGTATCTCGCGTTATTTGTACTGATGATAGCCGCCATGCCTACCCTGGCAGAGACTGAAGGGTGGACCCTGCAGCGTGAAAAAGATGGCGTCAGCGTCTACACGCGAGAAGTGAAAGATTCTGCGTTCAAAGCGTTCAAGGGTGAAACCGTACTTGAAGTTGAGCTTAATCGAGCCATGGCGCTGATGGACGATACGGCGGCCTGCGTTGAATGGATGCATTCGTGCAAGTCGCCAATTCTGATTCGCAAGCTGTCCCCTCTACAGCGTTACAGCTACATGGTGAACGATCTGCCGTGGCCGGTAAAAGACCGCGCTTTACTGCTTCAGGCCACCATTAGCCAGGAACTTCCTAGCCGGGTTGTAACAGTTGCGCTGACAACGCTGGATCCCGAAACACTCGCGGACAGTGATAGGAAACGTGTGCCCGATGATGGCGGTATTGTATTAATAGAAAAAGCGAATGGCTTTTTCCGTTTTACCCCGCTCAATGAAAAACAGACGCACGTGGAATATCAGATGCACACTGAGCCCAGTGGTGCATTGCCAGCCTCGCTGGTGAACAGCATGGTCGTGGATACGCCGTTCTACACGCTTAAATCCATGCGTGATGTAGTTAAAGCCGAGAAATACACCGATTTCAGACCTTTTTAATGGACTGGCGGCCGCGTGCGGCCACAATCAAGGAGATTGTCATGACTAACCCCGTAATGCCTGTTCGCAGAAACCTGAATTTTCACTTGCCGGCCGAGCGCATCAGCGATTGGCACGGTGGCAGTATTCATATTTCACATTTTCTCAATGCCATGTCTATTTTCTTTCCAGTAGGGGAGCGCTTTTTTATCGATAGCGTGCGCCATTATCGCGATAAGGTCAGCGACCCGACCCTGCAGGAGTCCGTAAAAGGGTTTATCGGCCAGGAAGCCATGCATGGTCGCGAGCACGAGGAATATAACGATGCGTTGACAGCCAAAGGCCTGCCTGCGGATAGATATGAAAGGCTCGTGCTTAAGCTGCTTAATTTTTTTCGTCGCTTTACGCCAAAAGTTTCCCAGCTGGCCGGTACTATCGCGCTGGAGCACCTCACGGCCATACTGGCGCATCGAATCCTTTCGGATAAAAGTCGATTGACTGGCGCTGAACCACGATTCGCCGCAATTTGGCATTGGCACGCGCTGGAGGAAACCGAACATAAAGCGGTGGCATACGACGTCTATGCGAGCGTAATGAAGAACCGTTTTCTGGCTTATATACGACGCTGTGTAGCGTTAATCATGTCTACTGCCATCTTTTTTGTCTTGCTAATTCCATTTCATGTGGGTTTGGTAGCACGCGAAAAAGGCCAGCTCTTTAACCTGAAAGGCTGGTGGCGTGTGACAGTTTTTCTTTGGGGGCCGCGCGGCGCTCTGCTGCGAGCGCTACCAGATTGGCTTGATTTTTTCCGACCAGGCTTCCATCCCTGGGATCACGACAATCGCGAGTATTTGGAAGAAATTGACTCGCTGGTGACTGAAGTTGAAGCCTATAAAGCGCAGGGAGCTGCGGCGTGACTAACGCTGCCAACCTTGAGCAACCCTCGGCGTCGGCCTTTGCCGAGTTGGAAGCGTTGTTTGCGGCCACATCGCTGGCCGCAATTGACCGCGATCAGCTAAAGCAGTGGCGTCCGCAGGGTAACCTCTGGAATCGTTTGAAACCATTGATTGCCCGCCAGGCTGGCGCGGATCTTCGTTGGACGGAGATCGACGGCCACCGTCTGCATTACTGGGATAGCGGCACACCGAACAAACCTGTGTTGGTGCTTGTCCACGGGTTCGGTGCCAGCAAGGAAAACTGGTCTTATCTCGCTGCCATACTGCGGCGCGATTACCGGGTGCTGGCATTGGACCTTCCGGGTTTCGGTAGCAGCAGTTTTCGTACCGAGTGTGATTATCGCGTAGATACGCAGGCTGAGCGGGTCGCTCAGTGGTTAACACAGCTTGGTGTCGGTAAGGCATTTATTGCCGGCAGTTCCATGGGGGGCGCGATCGCCGGGCTGGTGGCAGCGCGCTATCCGGCAATGATCGATGGCCTATGCCTGATGAACGCCGCCGGCGCACCGGCAACGCGCATGAGTATGCTAGAGGCGGGCGTGCTCGCCGGGAAGAACTATCTTGTGGCCGACACGGCAATGCAGGCTCAGCGTGTGTTTCAGCTTTGCTTTCACTCTCGCAAACGAATGCTGGGTGTTCTGTTCGGCTTGCTGATGGGTAAGGACATGGCACAGCGCAGTCCGGTCAATCACGCGATATTTGCTGACCTTGTTGGGTCTCTTGGTACGGCAAACGAAGCATTACCCAGTATCGCAGCTCCGACACTGGTGTTGTGGGGTGATAGCGACCGAGTGCTCGACAGCAGTTGTGTAGATGCCTTCCTCGCAGCCATTCCGCAAGCTCGAGCTATGGTGTTCCCTGAAACGGGTCATCTCCCGATGGTGGAGAGGCCGCAGGATACGGCGACAGTATTAAAGGGCTACTTTAATGCCGCACTCGCAATGGAGACAGATTCGTGAATAACAAAAAACAAGCCATTCTGGAAACCGCCATTGTTGGCGCCGGTTTTGGCGGGCTTGGTTTGGCCATCCGCTTGCTACAGGACGGCTGCAGCGACTTTCAGATATTTGAAAGATCTGATGATGTAGGCGGTGTGTGGCGCGACAATATCTATCCCGGTGCCGCCTGTGATGTGCCGTCGCATCTTTACTCTTTCTCATTTGAACCCAACCCCGGCTGGAGTCGAGCGTTTGGTGGTCAGGCGGAAATTCATCAATATTTGCAACACTGTGCTGATAAATATCAGTTGTGGGATAAGATTCAATTTGGCGCGGAAGTGGAAGCGGCGCTATTCGACGAACAACAAAACCTCTGGACGTTGCGCTTTCGAAGTGGTGATGAAATTCGCGCGCGCGCAGTTGTTCTGGCTGTCGGTGCGTTGAATGTACCTGCCTATCCGTCCATAGAGGGGCTGGATACGTTTAAAGGCAAGATAATGCATACCGCCGAATGGGATGACCATTATAGTCTGGAGGGTAAGCGAGTTGGGGTGATAGGTACCGGCGCGAGTGCGATTCAGGTGGTGCCGAGCATTCAACCACAAGTTGCCGAATTGAAACTTTATCAACGAACTGCACCCTGGGTTATGCCCAAGCGTGACGGTTGGATACCGCCGGTCTGGCGTAAGACTTACGAACGCTTTCCCATTCTGCAAAAGCTTCACCGAACGCTGCAGTATTGGATGTTTGAATCTACCGCTCCAGTGATGATTAAAAATAATTGGATGACACGAGTCGGTGAACGTCTGGGGCGCCGTTACCTGCGCCGCAAGATTCAGGATCCGGTGCTGCGCGAGAAGGTCACGCCGACCTACGCATTGGGGTGCAAGCGGGTTTTGCTCTCAGATGATTATTATCCAGCATTGACCAAAGCCAATGTCGACGTGCTGACCCAGGGCATTCGGCGTGTGGATGAGACCGGCATTGTCAGCGCCGATGGCAGTCACCAACAGCTCGATGCGCTGATTTTGGCTACTGGCTTTAAAGTCCCGGCTGCGGGTGCGCCGTTTCGAATTGAAGGTCTTGGTGGTCGGGTGCTGGACGATGACTGGCGCGGCGGTTCAGAAGCCTATTTGGGGATGGCGGTTACCGGCTATCCGAATCTGCTGTACATCATGGGGCCGAATACTGGGCCAGGTAATATTTCGGTGATTTTCTATATCGAATCGCAGCTGCGCTATATCATGGCCTACCTCAAGCATATGAGGGAACGCAATATTGCCGCACTGGATATCAAGCCCGATGTACAGCGTAAGTTTAACGATATGATTCAGGCGAAGATGCAGAAGACTACCTGGGTATCGGGTTGTGATAGCTGGTATCTCACCGAAGATGGCAAGAATACGACGCTGTGGCCGGGCTATTCCTGGCAGTATCGTATGCAAGCAAAACATTTCGATCCAAGTCTTTATCGCAGTATCCGGACGCGTCCATCGGCGCGTGAACTGGCGCTAGAGCCCGGATGCGAGGCGATACCCTCAGCGTGACTGAAGGTGGCTGATAGAGCAGGGCGAAAATTCACCAATAAGGAAGTCTCATGCTAGAGGTAAATGGCAAAGTTATTGCAATCACAGGGGCAGGCTCAGGAATCGGACTGGCGCTCACCAAACTTTGTTTGCATCACGGAGCGAGGGTGGCGGCGTCTGATCGCAATATGTCATCGCTAACTGCCTTGGGCGTTGAATATCCCGACGTTCTGCATTGCGCGACTGTTGATGTCAGCGACTCGCAGGCGGTGACTCAGTGGGCGAAAGATGTGGTGGCGCATTTTGGTCAGTGCGATGTGCTTGTGAATAATGCAGGCGTGTCGCTGTCCAGTAATATCCAGACCATGAAGCGAACAGACCTTGCGTGGTTGATGGATATTAACTTCTGGGGTGTGGTCAATGGTGTAGAAGCTTTTTTACCACATCTGATTGAGCGTCCCGCCGCCTGTGTCGTCAATATTTCCAGTTTGTTTGGTTTAATGGCAGTGCCTTCGCAATCTGCTTACAACGCCGCAAAATTTGCCGTGCGCGGTTATTCCGAATCGATGCGGCAGGATTTGCGCGACACCAATGTGAAGGTGGTAACCGTGCACCCGGGTGGCGTGAAAACCAATATCGTACGCAATGGTAAGCATTTTGACAGCCTCGATGGCAGTGCAACCAACACCGAAGAAACCGCAGCCATGTTTGCCCGTGTAGCCTCGACGACACCTGAACGCGCCGCCGAGATTATTTTGAAAGGTATTAAGAAGGGAAAGCCCCGGGTACTGATCGGGCGCGATGCCATCTTTCTGGATATTCTGCAGCGTCTGCTGCCGGGTGTGTACGACCGCATTACCGTACCGGCTTCTGTGAAAGGTCGGCGTCGGCTTGCCAGTCAGTAGCTGAATCCTACCCGTGACAAGATTTGCTCCCTCCCTTGGCCTGTCGTTTCGACCGGCCCTTTTTTTCTTCAGCATTTTTTCTCTTGTTGTAAGCACGGTCTGCGCTCATGAAAACCCCTTGGGTTCGATAGACCTGCAGCCGGTGCTGAGTAACCCTTCGATGCGAATGCCGACTGCAGAAACGGTGGTGCACGTCAGCGGTTTTAGCTATCTCAATAACCGGGATCGTTTGCTGGATGATCTACTGGACGCCCGTAATGCTGCGGTTGCTCTGGAATCTAGTGTGCGCAGGTTGGAATACTTCCCCGGTGATGAATCTGAGCTTATTGACCTGCTCAGAGGAATGGACGGCAAAGCGACAACGGCGCAGGCCGGTATTGGGTTGGTGTTGGCAACACCCTGGCAGGATAACCGCTATACCCTTACCGCTGCTGCGAGAACCCGCTTTGCGGGAACCTTTGAGTATGTGGCGTCTGACGAGCCGAAACTGCGTTTGGCGCCGGTAGTTGCTTTTATAGAACTAGCGAAGCTGGAGTCGAGGGTTCGGGTGTCGGGCTATGGCGTTGCGGAGGTGGCGCTGCATCGGCGAATGGATGAAATTGCGCTGCCTGCCACTCGCATCACATTGAGCGTTAAGCACCAGGAGTATTCCTTGTACGAACGCGATGTACCTATTCAGGATTATCGCGAAAGTGATCTGTTCAAGCTCGGTGATTATAGCCGTCGTTTTTCCCGGCCGAACCTGTCAGTGGCGAGTGTTACCGACGTGGGTGACTGGCGACTGGGTTTGGCGATTGAAAATCTTGTGCCGGATACACTCAGAGGATTGCAAAGCACTGCGTATCGCATACGTCCGCAAGCCACTGTGCAAATTGGCTACCAGTTGATGTGGGGCAGCGCCAATCTCTATCAGGATCTTAACAGTCAGCCGGCTTTTGGTCAGGTGAGTGAGCGCCGTGAAACGGCCCTGAAGTTTGATATGCCGCTGGGAAAGCGTTTCGTAATCGGCGCCGGTTATCAGTATGTAGCCAAAGGTCGTGACGACGATGCCTTCAGCCTGTCGTTGTCATATCGGCTGCCAGACAGTTTCTATCTCGGAGTAAGCGCTACTGCCGCTAGCCGCCATGAGTTCGGCGGTGCGTTTCGCATTCAGTTGCCTTTGTTTTAACAGACGCTCTCTTGCTATCCTTGGCGCGCAAAATCAGTAGGAGATTCCCCGTGTCCCCTCAGGACAAATCGATAAAATTACACCCTTCCTGGCTAAAAGCACTCGATGCCGAGTTTCAGCAGGATTATATGCACAATTTGCGAGGCTTTCTCAGTGAGCGTATCGCAGCCGGTGCAACCATTTATCCCAGGCCGGCTGAGTGGTTCAATGCCCTGGACAGCACCCCACTGACTCAGGTTAAGGTCGTGATCCTGGGGCAGGATCCCTACCATGGGCCGGGGCAGGCGCACGGCTTGTGTTTCTCGGTAAAACCTCCTGTCGCGCCGCCACCATCACTGGTGAACATCTATAAAGAATTGAAGAGTGACCTGGGTGTCGTGCCACCCCCCCACGGCTGCCTGACCAGTTGGGCAGAGCAGGGTGTGCTGTTGTTGAACAGCGTCCTTACGGTAGAGCAGGGGCAGGCAGGGGCGCATCAGGGTAAGGGTTGGGAGCGATTTACTGACGCGGTGATAGAGTGTATCAATCGGGAACTAGAAGATGTGGTATTTCTGCTGTGGGGTGCTTATGCCCAGAAAAAAGGCCAGTTGGTGGATGCCAGTCGTCATTGCGTCCTGAAGGCACCCCATCCGTCGCCCTTGAGCGCGCACCGGGGCTTTCTGGGGTGTCGACATTTCTCGCAGACTAACGACTATCTCGTTTCGCGTGGCGCTCAGCCAATTAATTGGGAACTGCCGTTAGCGGTGTCGGCATAGCGTGTTGATAGGGTGGGTTGATAGAGCGTAGACGTGGATTAAAACGCAAGCCTACGCTAACTACAGGCGGGGTTTAGTCAGTCTCCGTGAGGTCGCTGCCCAGACCATCGGGGAGTCCATAGGGAGGGGGTGCTACCTGCGTAACGCGGGTACCGTTTTTCAGTTTCAGATCAGTCGATAGTGCGGCACTGGTTGCCAGTACAATGGCGGCGCTGCCGTCGCTGACACAGCTGGCGACAGTGCCAACGGGCTTTTCAGCGTCAAAGATGTCGTCTCCTGCGGCGCCAGCGCCATCTAATTCGGCCAGATACAGGCGGCGTTTCGGCACGCCCTTAAAATGCAGGCGGGCGACAACTTCCTGCCCGGTATAACAGCCCTTTTTAAAACTTACTGCTCCGTTGAGATCGTAATTCATTAGTTGCGGCAGAAACGCGTCGCGCGTGGCAGCGCAAACGGAGACCTCGCCTGCTTCGATGTCGAGTGCATCCCACAATTCTGAACCGACGGGCTGTGCACGCTCACGCAGTCGGGGCCAGAGTTCGGCTGCGCGATCTTGCGTCAACCACAGCTCGTAGCGTAGAGGAGCGCGATACAGCACCAGATCAGTACCGCAAACGATTGTGTCCAAAGGTGCTTGCGGAAGCTGAGAATAATGCTGACCCAGTAATTCGGCCGCTGAGGGACCGGCAACCCCAATACCGACGTAGTCGCTGCTGGCATCGCAGAGTTCTACCTTGGAGAAAACCGCGTACTTACCCAGCACCTTGAGGGTATCGTCAGTGCAGTCGCGGCGCAGTTTCAGTAACAGGGTGTCGCTGGCCAGCCGTGCCGCGGTAAAGCTGGCCAGCATCCGTCCTTTGGGGGTGCAGTACGCACCGTTGCGGGCCTGCGACATAGTTACCTGCCGAAAATCCGCGGTGGTTTGGCCTTGAAAAAAGGTTTGGCCGTCGGGACCTTGCGCGCGGACGAAGCCGTATTGAGTCAGTGGAACCAGCCAGTTCTCACCATCAACCGTGTCAGTGGCGGCAAACGTGCAGTGTTCACCGGACAAAATGGCGTTATCTGCTTCGAGTTGATGTGTAAATGGGGTTGTAGTCACCGATCACTCCTGACGTGGTGAGTAAGAAGGCCATGCGCCGGCTGGCCGGTATCGCTATAATGCGCCGCTTAACGGGCGGCAGCAGGCAACTTAATGTACTCAGAAAACGAGATCAAGCGAATTTACTGGGCCAGTCGGCGGGGTATGCTGGAGCTCGATCTAATGTTGGTTCCTTTTATGGAAAACTGTTTTCGTGAGCTTGGGCCCGAAAAACAGCGGCATTATGTTGAGCTTATGGAGTGCGAAGACACCCAGATTTTTCAGTGGTTGCTGGGCACGGAGAGCCCAGCGGAAGAAAACCTTCTAGGGATAGTGAATGACATCAAGGCGTACGCCCGGCGCGCTAAGGGTTGAGCTTCGGCCCTCTCGCCTTCTTCTGGTGTTTCTGGTGCTGCAGCACGTTGCGGTGGCTGTTGCCATACTCATGGCAGGGTTACCGGTCGCTATAGCCTGGGCAAGTGCACTGCTCGTTCTGTTCAGCGTTTTCTATCAGGTCTATCGTCTAGTAGCCGATTCCTGTCGACTGTTTGCGATAACGTACCATCACGGCCGCTGGCATCTAGAATACCGCAGAGGTGTGTTGGTGGGGCACTTACGGGCGCGCTGGCGTCTGCCGTGGGTGCTGGGACTGAGTATCGACCTTGATGGTCAGCGGCAATCGTTACTGTTTCTCAGGGATAGCTGCAGCGCCGATGATTTCCGGCGGCTGCAGCTCTGGTCAGGTTTTGTCGCCACCACGGTGTCTGGGGTCGAGGATCGTGTCTAACGCTTCGGGTAATGTTTCTGGGTAGTCTAGGGTGTAGTGCAGTCCGCGACTTTCTTTTCGTTGCATGGCCGAGCGGATTATCAGCTCGGCCACCATGGCCAGATTGCGCAATTCGATCAGGTCATTGCTGACCTTGTAGTTGCTGTAATACTCGCGAATTTCCTGTTGTAACAGTTCCACCCGGTGAAGGGCGCGCTGCAGGCGCTTGTTGGTGCGCACAATACCCACATAATCCCACATAAATCGGCGCAATTCGTCCCAGTTGTGGGATATCACCACGTCTTCATCGGAATCGGTTACCTGGCTTTCGTCCCAGTCGGGAATGCGCAATTCTGCCTGTGGCTCTGCGATGCGCTCAGCAATGGCGTCAGCGGCGGAGCGGCCAAACACAATACATTCGAGCAGCGAGTTGCTGGCCATCCGGTTAGCGCCATGCAGGCCGGTAAAAGATGTTTCGCCAATGGCAAACAGGCCGTCTAGGTCTGTTTTTCCCCGGTGGTCAACCATGACGCCGCCGCAGGTGTAGTGCGCTGCGGGTACCACGGGAATAGGCTCGCGGGTGATGTCGATGCCCAGTTCAAGGCAGCGGGCTTTGACGGTGGGGAAATGGTGTAGCAGAAAATCTGCGGACTTGTGGCTGATATCCAGGTAGACGCAATCGGAGCCGAGTCGCTTCATTTCATGGTCAATGGCCCGGGCCACAATATCACGGGGCGCTAACTCGCCGCGCTCGTCATAGCGTTGCATAAAGCGTTCGCCGGTGGAGGAGAGTAGCCTGCCTCCTTCTCCGCGAATGGCCTCCGTTACCAGAAAGGATTTGGCTTGCGGGTGATAGAGGCAGGTTGGGTGGAACTGGTTGAATTCCATGTTGGCTACCCGGCAACCGGCGCGCCAGGCCATGGCAATGCCATCGCCGGAGGCACCATCGGGATTGCTCGTATACAAATAGGCTTTGCTGGCGCCGCCCGAGGCCAGCACCACAAACTTGGCCCTGAACAATCGTACGTGGCCAGCTTTGCGATCCAATACATAGGCCCCATGGCAACGGCCACCACGTACTACCAGGTCAACCGCCACATGCTGCTGGAATATTTCGATGGAGTCTCGTTTCAGGGCTTGGTTGGTCAGCGCTTCAGAGACGGCGCGACCAGTGGCATCGGCGGCATGAATAATGCGGCGGTGGCTGTGACCGCCTTCGCGGGTCAGGTGAAAGCCTTCTTCGTCTGGATAGCGGCTGAACTCCACCCCCTGAGACACCAGCCATTCGATGCTTTCCCGGCTATTGGCGACCGTAAAACGAACAGTATCGTCGTGACACAGCTGGGCACCTGCGGCCAGTGTGTCGGTGACGTGGTCGTCTACAGTGTCTTGCTCGTCGAGCACCGCGGCAATGCCGCCCTGGGCGTAATAGGTTGATCCCTGATTGAGCTCGCCTTTGCAAATAACCGCGATCCGGGCTTTCTCAGCCAGTCGCAGGGCGAGTGTCAGGCCGGCGGCGCCGCTGCCGATCACAAGAACGTCGTGGGTATAGCTGGAAGTCATGGATTGCCTTGGGTGATCTGCACCGATACCATTTGCGGCGATTTGCCGGCCGGCAGAGTATACTGGCATTGTCTAATTCGGCCAATGACAGAGAATTCAGAAAAAACTGGCCGGTACCAGAACTAATGGGGTTACACGTGGTCTATCTGGGTAACGCAGGATCTGACAATCAGGAGCGGCGTGATTGTGGATCGTGCTGAAATGAGCGACAAGCAGCTGGTGGAGCGCGTGCAGCGCGGCGACCAGCGCGCCTATGATTTACTGGTGCTTAAATACCAGCACAAAATATTTGGCCTGATCTCGCGCTATGTCAAAGACAGTGATGAAATTCAGGATGTTGCCCAGGAAGCCTTTATCAAGGCTTACCGGGCCCTGCCCAAGTTTCGCGGTGACAGCGCGTTTTATACATGGCTGTATCGTATTGCGATCAACACCGCCAAGAATTATCTGGTCAGCCGAAACCGGCGACCTCCCAGTATTGATGTGGACGTAGCGGATGCCGAATTCTATGACGGTGCCGACGGCCTGCGCGATACTGACAACCCTGAAAATGTTCTGTTCGGCAACGAGCTAAAAGGGGTTGTCAATGCGGCAATACAGGCGCTGCCAGAGGATCTGCGCACGGCCCTGACCCTGCGCGAATTTGACGGTCTGAGCTATGAAGACATTGCCGATGTGATGGATTGTCCGGTCGGAACGGTTCGTTCGCGAATCTTTCGGGCTCGGGAAGCGGTGGACGAGAAAGTGAAAGCCCAGATGGGCGGCAGTGAGGTAACGGCATGAGCGATGAACTTCGGGAATCCCTCTCCGCGTTGATGGATGGCGAGGCTTCGGAGTTGGAATTGCGGCGCGTACTGCGCGATGGCAATTCAGAAACTGAAGCCTACTGGGGGCGTATACAGCGGCAGCGCAATATTCTTCGGGGCGACCCGGATTTCCCCGGGTTGGATGTGAGTGCCCGAGTGCGCTCGGCGATAGCTCAGGAAGTGCCACACAGCGCACGTCGTACACTGGAGTGGCGCAAGCCGCTGGCCGGTTTGGCGGTGGCCGCCAGCGTTGCGGCTTTGGTTGTGTTTGGGCTGGGGGGCGCCAATCAGTCGGCGGTGCCCACCCTTGCCGAAAACGGCGCGCCTGCCACCGGACAGGAAAGTGGGCGGGTGTATCTTGCGTCGCCGCAGTCGTCGGTAGGCGCTGTCACTGCCAGTGCCACAACGGGCTCGATCCCGCGTTATCAACAGGTTGACGACAAACGCTCGCGCGAGCGCTTTGAAAAATTCCTGCAGCAGCATACTGAGCGCGCGGCGCTGAACAACGGCCAAGGAATGGTGACTTATGCGCGACTGGTGAGCCATGAGGTTGAATAAGTGCTGAGAAAGACGTCTGCTCATGCCGTTTGGCTGTTATTTCTGGCGGGGGCAGCCTGGGCGGATCAGCCCCGGGAGTGGCTGGAACGCATGTCCCATGGCCACCGCGAAGTCAGCTATCAGGGTATTGTCAGCCATCAGGTTGAAGATAGGCTGACGTCCTATAAAGTTATTCATCAAGTACACGACGGGCGTGAGTTTGAGCTGCTTCAACCGCTTGATACGGCCGATAAACAGCTGGTGCGCAAAGGTCACAGCATACACTGTGTACATCCCGCCGAGCGCCTGTTGCGTGGCAGCGAGCCTACCCTGAGTCGGCATTATGACCTGACGATGGGGGACAACGGCTGGGTGGCTGGCCGGGAAGTGGTCACGGTCAATGTCGTACCGCGCGATGTTTTTCGGCTGGGCTACCGCTTGTCGCTGGATTTGGTGACAGGGGTTCCTCTGAAAACCGAAACGCTGGATCAGCAGGATAGGGTGTTGGAGCGTTTTCAGTTCATGATGTTTGATACTACCGAGCAGGGGCAGTTGATTGATTCCCAGGCGCGGGAAGTCAGCCATCGCGAGCCTGCCTCGGCGGCGGATCGCGCGCTATTGCTGGCTAAAATGCCCTGGAAACCGGGCTGGATACCAGACGGCTTTACCCTGGCAGAACCTGGCGAAGGTGCTAATGATGCACTGAGCTTTACCGACGGAATCAGCACGTTTTCTGTGTTCTTGGAGCCTGTCAGTCAGTTTGATGATTCACCGCTGGCAGCCGCCATGCGCAGCGGCGCCACTGTGTCCTACACTTACCCGTTGCCCGATGCCGACTTTGTGGCAACCGTAATCGGTGAGGTGCCGTTGCTCACCGCCGAGCAGGTGGCCAAATCGCTGGTGATAAGTCCGTGATGCAGGAGAGTGGGCGCGTTGTCGCCATCGAACCCGATGCACTGTGGGTGGAAACCATACAGCGTTCTACCTGTGGCACTTGTGCCGCCCAGAAAGGCTGCGGTCAGGGGCTGCTGAACAAGCTGGGCGACGGCAAGCGCAACCATTTGCGGGTGTTGCTCGGTGATACGCCTGCAAGTGATTTTGCCCTTGATGACGAAGTGCAATTCTCTGTGCCGGAAAATGTGCTCCTCAAAGGTGCAGCAATTGTGTACCTGACCCCACTATTGATGATGCTTCTGGGGATGGGGCTGATACACGAATTGACCGCTAGCGATAAGCTGGCGGCGCTGGGTGCCCTGACGGGCTTTGTCGCCGGGTTTGGTCTGGTGCGTGTCCATGCATTGTTCACGCGAAATCGCCCCGAACTGCAGCCGCAACTTGTATCCCACTCCCGCCCATCGAGAAGTCAACCACAGAGTTTGTCCCTCTAACCGCTGCTGCGTGGCGGTGAAGTGCCTGAATGCGCTACAATCGCCGGCTTTGAGCCCCGCCGGTGTCGTTGCCGGCCTTTGTGAACCCTAACCGGCCCTGGGAATTGTGTGAGCAGTCTTAAACATATTCGAAATTTTTCCATTATTGCCCATATTGACCACGGCAAATCGACGATTGCCGACCGCTTTATTCAAGTGTGTGGCGGTCTTACCGAGCGTGAAATGGCTGAGCAGGTGCTCGATTCGATGGATATCGAGCGCGAACGCGGCATTACGATCAAGGCGCAGAGCGTCACCCTGAACTATACAGCCAAGGATGGGGAAACCTACGAGCTCAATTTTATCGATACTCCGGGACACGTAGATTTCACCTACGAGGTGTCTCGCTCGCTGGCGGCCTGTGAAGGGGCGTTGCTGGTGGTCGATGCAGCTCAAGGGGTTGAGGCGCAGTCCGTTGCCAACTGCTATACCGCCATAGAACAGGATCTTGAGGTTATTCCCGTCCTCAATAAGATGGACCTGCCGCAGGCTGATCCAGAGCGGGTAAAGCGAGAGATAGAGGAAATTATTGGCCTGGATGCCACGGATGCTGTCGCGGCGAGTGCCAAATCAGGCCTGGGTATCGACGATATTCTGGAGCAGATAATCGCCAAGATCCCACCTCCTGTCGGCGATCCTGACGGTGAATTGCAGGCGCTGATTATTGACTCCTGGTTTGATAATTATCTGGGTGTTGTGTCGCTGGTGCGGGTCAAGAATGGCGTCATCAAAAAAGGTGACAAGGTCATTGCCAAGACTATTGGTAAAGCACACGGTGTCGATAACGTCGGTATATTCACCCCAAAACTGACGTCAACAGGGCAGCTGCGTGCAGGCGAAGTGGGCTTTGTGGTGGCGGGTATCAAGGATATCCACGGTGCGCCGGTCGGCGACACCTTTACCCACGCATCAACCAGCAGCGTTGCAGCGTTGCCGGGATTTAAAAAGATAAAGCCGCAGGTATATGCCGGTATGTTCACGGTATCTACAGACGACTACGAAGATTTCCGCGAGGCATTGGCCAAGCTTACATTGAACGATGCCTCCCTGTTTTACGAGCCGGAAACGTCCGATGCGTTGGGTTTCGGCTTTCGCTGTGGTTTCCTCGGCACGCTGCATATGGAGATCATTCAGGAGCGGCTGGAGCGGGAGTACGACCTGGATCTGATCACCACCGCGCCCACGGTTATTTACGAGGTAAAAACCAAGCGAGGAGAAGTTGTACAGGTCGATAACCCTTCGGCCCTGCCAGATCCTGGCGAGTTGGAAGAAATGCGAGAGCCCATAGCGCGTGCCAATATTCTGGTGCCGCAGGAATTTGTCGGCAATGTGATTTCCCTGTGTGTTGAAAAGCGCGGTGTTCAGAAAGATATGCAGTTTCTTGGGCAGCAGGTATCACTCACGTATGAAATCCCGATGAGTGAGGTAGTGCTGGATCTGTTTGACCGCCTAAAGTCAGTGAGCCGAGGCTTTGCGTCATTGGATTACAGTTTTGAGCGCTTTCAGGAAGCCAATCTGGTAAAACTTGATGTTTTGATCAATGGAGAGCGTGTTGACGCTCTGGCCATGATCGTACACAAGGATTTTGCCGCCAGTCGCGGTCGTGCGCTGGTAGAAAAAATGAAAGAGCTGATCCCCCGGCAAATGTTTGATGTGGCGATTCAGGCGGCAATAGGCGGTCATGTCATTGCGCGGCAAACCGTCAAAGCATTGCGCAAAAACGTCACAGCAAAATGCTATGGTGGTGATGTCTCACGTAAACGAAAACTGTTGGAAAAGCAGAAAGCGGGTAAGAAGCGCATGAAAATGGTGGGGAAAGTGGAAATACCCCAGTCAGCGTTCCTCGCAGTACTTAAGGTCGATAGCTAATGGTTAACAATCTGTTGCTGGTGGTTAGTGCGCTAACCCTGATTGTCTGGACGGTACAGGAAGTCCGCGGACGTCGGCAGTTAAATGACGCGCTTTCCTGGTGTGCAGACCACAAAAAAGAAAACAATGGCGAATCTCTGCTTACGCAGGCGATGCCGGGCTGGTGGAACTCGACCACCATGTTCATAAACCTTGCCTGGATGGCCTGGTTTGCCAGTGTAGTGCTGGTGAAAGACGGAGATTTTGCGTTGGTGCTGGTGGTGATTACTGCGCTGGCCGGCCTCATCGCGCTGCTGGATCGTTTGTTTTTTGCGCGTCGCCGAACCTACTTGATAACGGAAGGGAATATAGCGGTCTACCTCAAATATACCGTGAAGGCCGACTATGAAAACCTGAAAGCGCAGCTTTCTGAGCAATTGCCCATTGCCGAAAATGCCAAATCCTTTTTCCCGGTGTTGCTGGTCGTGCTGGTACTGCGTTCTTTTGTTGCAGAACCGTTTCAGATTCCATCGGCGTCTATGGTTCCAAGCCTGGAAGTGGGTGATTACATTCTGGTAAACAAGTTCAGTTATGGTTTGCGTCTGCCCGTGGCCGGCACCAAAATTCTGGAGGTGGGTGAGCCTGAGCGTGGCGATGTGATGGTGTTTTTCCCGCCCCACGACAGTCGCTATTTCATTAAGCGTGTGGTGGGTTTGCCCGGCGATGAGATCGTGTATAAAGACAAGGCACTCTTTATTAATGGTAAGCCTATGGCGCAGACATTACTGGCAGAAGTACCACCGCTGAACCCCCGTTATGAAGTCATCTCTGAAGATTTGGCAGGGCGCGAGCATTTGATACATCATGAGTTGCGCGTCGATCGTGGCGATTTTCGCGAAGTGGTGCGCCCCGGGCACTATTTCATGATGGGTGATAACCGTGATAACAGTAGCGACAGTCGCATTTGGGGGCAGGTACCGGAGTCCAATATTGTTGGCAAGGCCTTTGCGATTTGGATGCACTGGCGCTCAGTAAGCGAACTGCCAAGCTTCGATCGGGTGGGAACCATTCGCTAGATAATAAATGCAGGAGGCGGGTATGCAACTTCGATCCAAACAGACAGGCATGGGCCTGATACCGTTAGCCGTGATCATTTCTGTGGCAGCCCTGCTGGGGTTGTGCACGTTCCGACTGGCGCCGATCTATCTGGATCACATCACGATCCGGCAGATAGTGAAAAATGCAGCCGAAGACCCGGATCGAAGGGGTATGACTGCATCGGAGATCCGTAAGTCAATGCAGGGCGCGTTTATCACCAACCGCGTGGAAACCATCCAACTGCGTGACATTAAATTTACCTCCGAGCGCAATGTGATCATTATGGACGCGCGTTATGAAGTGCGCGTACCGCTGCTCTACAATATTGATGCGGTTGTGAAATTCGACAATCTGCTGTTTGAAATCCCGCGTAGCTGATGCCTTCCTACGCCGCATTGCAAGAGCGTCTGGGCTACCAGTTTGTTGATGAGGTTATGCTGGAGCGGGCCTTGCGTCATCGCTCTGCCGGTAAGGACAACAATGAACGGCTTGAATTTCTGGGTGATGCGGTACTGAGCCTGGTTATCGCAGAATACCTCAGTGAGCGATTTCCCGCCGCTCGAGAGGGCGAACTGAGTCGTATGCGCTCGACCCTGGTTAAAGGGGTTACCTTAGCGAAACTGGCACGAGAGCTATTACTGGGTGATTACATCCTGCTGGGTAGCGGTGAGCTGAAAAGTGGTGGGCATCGCAGGGATTCCATTCTGGCCGACGTGGTTGAAGCACTAATAGGTGCGATCTATACCGAGGCGGGTTTTGACGAGGTTCGCCAATGTGTCAGGCGCTGGTTCGCTGAGCGTATAGAACAGATAGCGCCCGGTGAAGCATTGAAAGACCCCAAAACCCGGTTACAGGAATTTCTGCAGTCAAAAGGCGTGGCATTGCCAGACTATGAATTGGTCGACCAGGCCGGTCAGCCACACAATCAAGTATTTGAAGTACGTTGCCGCACACAGTTGGGCGGCAAATCTGTTACCGCGAGTGCAACCAGCCGCAAAAAAGCCGAACAGGCTGCGGCCCAGCAGATGCTGGATATTTTACAGGGCGAATCATGACAGAATCCCGCTGCGGCTACATTGCTATTGTTGGCCGTCCCAATGTGGGCAAATCCACCTTGCTCAATCACATACTAGGTCAGAAGATCAGTATCACTTCCCGCAAACCCCAGACCACCCGACATCGTGTATTGGGTATCAAGACCCGTGATACTGTGCAGGCAATCTATGTGGATACGCCGGGGCTCCACCGCGGCCAGAGCCGTGCGATCAACCGCTTTATGAACCGCGAGGCAACCAGCAGCTTGCGTGATGTAGACGTGGTGGTGTTTGTTATTGAGGCGGGACGTTGGACTGAGGAAGACCGCTGGGTGCTTGAACAGCTGCGCGACCGGCAAGTGCCGGTGGTGTTGGTGATCAACAAAGTAGATAAGCTCGATGACAAGGAAGAATTGCTCCCCTTTATTGCCGAGCGAGCCGAAGATCATGAGTATGCGCAGCTGATTCCGGTGTCTGCCCTGCGAGCAGATAATCTCGATGCACTTGAGCAATCACTTGATGCGTATTTGCCCCAGGGCCCCCATTTCTTTGAAGAAGATCAGATCACCGACCGCAGTGTTCGGTTTTTGGCGGCCGAAATTGTTCGCGAAAAAATCACTCGGCAGCTGGGCGACGAGCTGCCCTATGCCATGACGGTTGAAATTGAAGAATTCAAGCAGGAAGCGCAGATAACCCATATTAGCGCGGCGATTTATGTCGAGCGTGACGGGCAGAAAAAAATACTGATCGGTAAAGGTGGCTCGCGCCTGAAGTCGATTGGAACCGAAGCTCGGCGCGATATAGAAAAACTTATCGACGGCAAGGTGATGCTGAACCTGTGGGTGAAGATCAAATCCGGCTGGTCCGACGACGAGCGTGCGCTGCGTAGTTTGGGATACAACGACAACGATTAGCTATTATGGAAAGCGATTTCGAGCCCGCTTACCTGCTCCACGCGCGTCCCTATCGGGATACTCAGCTGATTATAGAATGTTTTAGTCGCGAACACGGCCGTCTCGCGGCGGTTGCGCGTGGCGTTAAGGGCAGCGGCAAACGTGCACGCGAGCTGGCGGCAGCATTGCAGCCCTTTCAGTTGCTGGAAATACGCTGGCGCGGTCACGGTGAGCTGAAAACACTGGTAGACGTCGAATCCCGGCAACCATTGCGGTTAGCTGGCAATTCACTGTTCTGTGCCCTCTATGTCAATGAAATTACATTGCGAGCCCTGCATCGGCTCGATGCGCACCCGCTGCTTTGGTCTGGCTATGAGACAGCATTGAAGACCATGGCGGATTGTTCGGCGAAGGACAATGAGGCTCTGCAGGTTATTCTACGGCGCTACGAGCTGCAGCTGTTGGCAGAGCTGGGGTACGGGCTGGATTTCTATCACGACACGGCCAGTGGGGCGCCTATTGCCGCGCAAGCCCGCTATAAGCTGAGTAATGACGGCGGCTTTTATCAGGTGCCAGCCGCGGATCAGGGTTATCTGGGGGCGGATCTGTTGGCGCTGGCGCAGGCATTGGAACAATCTGCCACACTGGATCAGTCCAAGCTGCGTGACCTGAAACGCATCTGCCGGCAAGCCCTAGTGCCGTTGGTGGGTGCCGCACCTTTGAAAAGCCGAGCCCTATTCACGCGTTAGTGAGTGCCCGTTATTCCTCGCTGGGAGTGGGTCGCGGCATTAAATTTTCACTGTCCTCGAACAGGAGCGGCAATTCGACGTTGTCACTCCAATCAAGCAAGCGTTCAATTTCTCTGACAACGTGTTCGCCCTCGCGCATCGCTTGACCGACATTGCTAGAGGCATTGAATCTCTCAAGCGCGTTTTCCAGAGCCGGTACACCCACATAGCGACAGGCTCCGCTGAGTTGATGGGCTTCATGGCGCAGCGCTGTGAGGCCCTGGTTTTGTAGAGCCTCTTGCCAACGGCGTTTAGTGGCAGAGAGCTCGCCAAGAAAGCGCTCCAGCATTTCCAGTGCCAGCCAATGCCTGCCGCCGGCTCGCTGGATACTCTCACCGAGGGCAACGGGTTTTAGTGACGCATGCGATAAGCAGCGCTTGGCGAGTGCACTGAGCCTTTCCAGGGTGAGGGGCTTTTCAAGCATTTCGTCAAAAACGTCAGGGGCGCAATCGTTGTGGTCATCAGTCAGGTGGGCGGTCAGTGCGACAACATAACTGTGTGCGTTAAGTGCATTTTCACGAATTTTCTCTGCCGTTTGCGCGCCGCCAAGCTCAGGCATCTGCAGATCGAGTATGATCAACGGAAAGTGTTGCTGCTCACATAGTGCCACCGCGTCATGTCCGTTTGCGCATATTCGTGCTGGTAGCTTCAGTTCGTCGAGTAACGCATTGATCAGCAGTCGATTGGATGCATTGTCGTCTACCGCGAGGATTTGTGCAGGACCGCCCTGGTTGGCATCGGGTGCGCGTAAACGCTGCTCTGGAGGAGAGCCAAATAAGGCATCGGTTAGTGATTGCTGGGTAATCGGCTTCTGGAGAAAAAGGTAGTCCTCTCGCGAGAGCACCTGAGTCAGGCTGGGGAGCAAAATCACACGGATGTGCGCACGTGGAATGTTGCGTTCGTGCGCAGCAAAGTCGGCGTAGCTGCTGAATCCTAGCAAGAGGATATCGTCTCTGGAGCTGGCTGCGATCAGCTCGTTGAGGTCATCATAGGCGATAAAGGTAATTTGCAGTGCCTCGAAACGATGTTGCAAGGCGAGTTTAACTCGAGGATTGTCTTCCCAGATCAGCACGCGGCGTTGCAGCTTGTTTGCAGGGGGTGATTGTTCATCAGATCGCGTCACCGGCAGCCGCAGCTCAAAGGCTGAACCATTGTGGCCCGATTCCAAAAGTTCAATGTGGCCATTCATCAATTCAGCAATGCGTTTGACAATAGCCAGCCCCAAGCCGGTGCCACCGTGTTCGCGTGTGTCGGAGCCATCGAGTTGCTGAAAGGCTTCAAACAATTGTTGTTTCTGCGATGGTCGGATGCCGATGCCGGTATCGCGAACAATCATTCGAAGTTCGACCGTGTCGCCGTCTAGCGGTTCGGTGTGAACAGATATAACGACCTCACCCCGGTCGGTAAACTTGACCGCATTACTGATCAGGTTGGTTAGCATTTGTTTTAGGCGTGCAGGGTCGCCGATGACGGAGCATGGCAGATCAGGGGCGGCGTCGACAACTAGTGCAATATGCTTATCGGCGGCTTGCTGGGCAAATAGCCGTGCGCTGTCTTCAATGACGGGCAGCAGAGCAAAGGGTTTAGTGCGCAGTGTAAATTTGCCGGCTTCGATCTTGGAAAGATCGAGAATGTCGTTCAATACTCCCAGCAAGTGCTCGGCCGACGTACGAATGCTCTCGAGATACTCGCGCCTGCGAGGATTACGCTCATTTTCCAACAGGACATTGCAAAATCCCAAAATGCCGGACAGCGGCGTCCGCACTTCGTGACTGGTATTGGCCAGAAACTCGGATTTTGACTGGCTGGCGCTGAGTGCCTCAACGCGTGCCAGTTCCAGTTCCATATTGCTGATTTCAAGGTGTTCAAGCGTGCGTTGCAGGTCCCTATGGCTGTGCTCAACTTCATTCTGGAGTTTGCGAAACGATTGCTGGGTTCGCTGGGCCAGGCTGTTAATAGTTTCGCTTAGTAGCGTCCAATCTGGGAACTTGGAATCAGGCAGGCGCGTGTTCCATTGATGGTTGTCCAGTGTGCTGAGGATATCGCGCAACTGCAGTATCCGGCTTAGTAAGATGCGATTTATCCGCCCGCCCAGATAAATGGTTAACAGGATGGATAGCATTGCCCAAAGCACTCCCCAGGCAATGGTGAGGTAGCGGGTCTTGAGGATTTTGGTGTGCGCTGCCGTAACGGCGACCCAGCCGATTAACGCGTCTGTTGTGCCGCGCTCGGCTGGTACGGCGGTGTTGGTGTACCGGTAAATTGGCCAGCGAGCTGAAACGTGGCTTTTTTCCCATACTATCGAGTCACTGTTAAACACAGTGGGTTTGAAATCGCCGCTGGTAATGCGAGGTTTCAGATCAGGCGCTAGAATGGCGACACCTAAGATTTCGCGGTCAAGGCTAGTATCCAGCAGGGATTGGAGTGACGCGATACGGCCATCGAGCAGGGCAGTCCTTGCACTGTTGGCGATCAGGCGAGCGGTGCGTTTAACGTGCTGTTCGTCAAGCGCATGTGTTTCCACATGGTAGCTGTAGAGCATGAAAAGCCCGGTGGCGCTAACCACCAGTAAAAATGGTAAAATCGCCAGCACCATGATTTGCTGACGCAACCCAAGCTTAGGCGTGGGAATGACGGGCATGAGCAAGTAGGCCCTTGAAATGTTAGAATTAACAAGCAGTTGTTCTGCCCGGCGAAATGCATTGACGCGTCCGGTTTCAGTGAATATGCCCAACTATTTCGCGGAAATCCACCTATAATACCGGCCAACTACGAGGATTGCTGGTTTATCCCATGATTGAATTTCCCACCATCGAACAGTTTGTCGGCGCTACTCCGCTGGTACGGTTACAGCGCCTGCCCGGTAATACCACCAATACGATTTTGGTGAAGCTGGAAGGTAACAATCCGGCGGGATCAGTGAAAGACCGGCCAGCGTTGAGCATGATTAACCGTGCTGAGCAGCGCGGTGAGATTAAGCCCGGCGATACCCTTATCGAAGCCACTAGCGGCAACACCGGTATCGCACTGGCCATGGCTGCCGCAATTAAGGGCTACCGGATGGTGCTAATCATGCCCAGCCATATGAGCCTTGAACGCAAGCTGGCTATGGCTGCCTATGGTGCCGAGTTGGTGGAGGTGAGCAAGGAGGAAGGCATGGAAGGTGCGCGTGATCTGGCACTGAAAATGCAGTCGGAAGGTAAAGGCAAGGTACTTGACCAGTTTGGCAACGCCGATAATCCTGAGGCACATTACAGCGGGACGGGCCCCGAAATATGGAAGCAGACCGAGGGCAGCATTACACACTTTGTCAGCTCTATGGGGACAACCGGTACAATTATGGGGGTATCCCGCTTTCTTAAAGAGAAGAACCCCGCGGTGGAGATCATTGGCTTGCAACCCGATGATTGTTCAGCGATACCGGGAATCCGGCGCTGGCCGAAGGAGTACCTGCCGAGTATTTACAAGCCCGAGTGTGTGGATCGCATTATCGATATGGATCAACGCACAGCGGAAGTCACCATGCGCAGAATGGCGGCGGAAGAGGGGATACTGTGTGGTGTATCCTCTGGCGGCGCAGTCGCCGGCGCCCTGCAGGTGTCTGAAACCGTCAACAATGCGGTTATTGTCGCTATCGTATGTGATCGAGGCGATCGTTACCTCTCTACGGGGGTGTTTGATGCGGCGCTTGGCAAGGGGAGTCAGTAAGCGCTTCGCGGGGCGCCTGAGGACAGGGAATGGTTAAGGTTCGCGAAGACTATCCACTCAAGGCCGACGGCGAGGTTGATCTGCTCGCTTGGTATCAGCGCTTGCCGGTCAATCCCCAGGATGTAGACGCCAAAGTTTTGATCAGCGCTTGTGAGTTGAGTGCAGACTGCGCGCGTCGTACGGGCGCGTCGCACAATAACGCAATGCCAATGGCCAGCTTCTATACTGGCCTGGAAATGGTGGAAATCCTGTCGGATTTACACCTTGATCAGGATGCGCTGGTGGCGGCCGCCCTCTACCGTTCGGTGCGCGAAGGGCGTATCTCCCTAGACGAAGTTGCAAAGCGCTACGGCGCCATGGTGGAAAAGCTGATCGACGGTGTGCAGCGTATGGCTGCCATCACCGTGATGAACGCTTCCCAGCATGATTCCCAGATCCTCGGGCAGTCCGAAGCTCAGAGCGAAACCATTCGCAAAATGCTGGTGGCCTTGGTCGATGATGTCAGGGTCGCGTTGATTAAGCTCGCGGAGCGCACCTCGGCCATCCGCGCAGTCAAAAACAAACCCGAAAAACGCTATCGGGTGGCGCGCGAAGTGTTCGATATCTATGCGCCGTTGGCACATCGCTTGGGTATCGGTCATATCAAGTGGGAGCTTGAAGATCTCAGCTTTCGCTATCTTCAGCCCTTGGCGTACAAGAAAATTGCCAAATTGCTTGATGAAAAGCGGCTGGATCGCCAACGCTATATAGAAGAAGCGATTGCGCTGATCAGTGAGTCCGTCGGCAAAGAGGGCGTTACTGCGGAAATTGTCGGGCGGGCCAAGCATATATACAGCATCTGGCGAAAAATGCAGCGTAAAGGTATTGGTTTTTCCCAGGT
>NZ_JBFJTH010000022.1:0-33538 GCF_041625495.1 Litorivivens sp.
GACAAATATTCCCTGCTCAAGATGGTTAATCGCCTGCGCCAGATCGCCAGCGTGATAATAGGCCACCCCCAGCGCCATGAGCGGCCGGGCCAGGCGAGGATCACGGACATTGCCGCTTTGCTTCAAGCGCGACAAGACCTGTTGCAGACCATCAATACCACCACTCAGGTCACCGCTTCGCAGGCGCACCAGCGCAAGGTTTTCCAAGGCCAACGGGCCCAACGCAGGGTCTGCAGCCAATGCTTCGGACAAGGAAAGGGCTGGGGTAATCGCGTCTGTATAGCGCCCTGCGGCAGCCAATTGCTCCAACTGTTGCTGAGTTTTCAACAGGTTGCCGTCTTCTGGCATCAGGCTGTAGGGCTGGGGTAATTGCCAGGGCGAGCCTTGGGCAGTCGCGGGATTTGTTGCCAGACCCAACAATCCGAACAACAGCACCAGGCAGTGCTTACGCTCGAGCTTCCACATCACTCTCACTCCCGACATCCAACTACTTTTACGGCAGGTTGCAGCGGGTTGGATCGAACCTTCCCCACGCAACACTTTTTGGTTACTTTACCATTCAGGCTTGGCTTTCGCTCGCGAGCGTTGATCGCCCGATAGGCCACACCAGATGAATGGCACTGTGTATTAAGAATAGTCAAAAAACCGCCGGCCAGCGCGCCGCCCCCCCTGTCGGAGAATGTCATTATGGAACCTTATTCAGCTCTGTTTTTGACCATTGGCGTCGCCCTGCTCTTGCTGAGCTGGGTGCAGCTTCTAATCACTTCCAGTAATGAAGATTACACCTGGGCGCTGTGCACCCTGATCTTGCCGCCAGTGTCGTATCTCTATGGCCTATTCCGCCTCGACAAGGCGATGGATGCCATCGCTACCGCCGCTTTGGGCTGGGTTCTTATTCTTCTGGCCTGTGCTACGTAAGGTAACAACGCGGCCCACCCCGGCATTTGCGCCAAAATTAAGAAACGGTAACACTGCGGCAATGCCTCGCAAGCCATTGAATAGCAAAGAGAATACCAAGGCATCGGCGCAGCATTTGTCACCGTTTTACCCTCGACACTGGAATTTCGGTAACACTTTCCGGATAATGTAAACGTTGTTATCATTTATTCAGCAGGTTCTTACTATGCAATTCATGACTAAATCGCTTCTGATTGCCGTTTTGGCAGCCGCCTCAACCGCCACCTTTGCCGCGCGCCCCTCCAGCCTGGTTTACACTGGCGCCGGCACCACCGACAACGGCGTTGAGTTTTCTAACTACTCAGTGAAATGCACTGACGGCCAACGCCACCCGCTGACTGCCTGGGACAACCGCCGCAAGTGGTGTATCGGCGAAGCCTCTCAGGAAGAGTGCCACCGCAAGCAGATCAAAGCCGCCAAACAAGCGTGCCGCGCAGGCTAAGCACTTCCGGCGGGCGTTTCAGCCCGCCTCCCCTACACCTAAACCAGTAGGTTCATCGCCCACCGAAAACACCAACCGCGCCAGCTGACTGATCAGCTGTTTCTGCCGCATCAAGCCTTCTTCTGAAAACGGATCTACCGGCAACATCTCCCGGTACATTGGCGCCATCGTGATGTAAGACATCACAATATTGTTAAACGCCATTACCGCCCACGGCTCCAAATCGTTGCCCTGGAAAAACCCCAACTCAGGCCCCTCTGGCCGGTGTTCGAACAGCGGCCTGAACATCTGATTCACAATGACCGAAGTGTGCGGGCCACCCGCCAACGCAGCGTGCTGCAACAATCGCGCTAAATTGGGGTGGGTATAATGGAGCTCCACGATGGTTTCCAGCCACTCCTGAATACTGCTGCGCGTCACAGGGTGTTGCAGCATTTTGTTCAGCGGCTCATTAAACAGCGCAATCAACCTGTCCAGCACAGCCTGGTATAGCGCTTCCTTGTTCTTGAAGTGGTTGTAAAGACTTGGCGAGCGGATGCCCACACGGTCTGCTACTTCACCGAGGGAGGTCGCTTTGTAACCTTTTTCGGCAAATAGCGCTTCGGCTTCGTCAAGTATTCGTGTCGGCGTATCTTTCAAAACTGTCATCACTCAGTCGCGGGCAGCGGCTATGCTACCAAATTCAAGGGAGCGTGACTTTCACCCACTATTTCGCGCTACACTGGCGCACCGGATTTCTCACTACGATAAAAAGATCTGCTATGGACGACTACCGCGCAATTGAAAATCTGATGTATCGCTACGCTTTTACGCTGGACGCAGGCGACCTGCCGGGTGTGGCCGAGCTGTTCCGCCACGGTGAAATTGTTGCCCCCGCCGCCAACTCGGTGGTCAGTGGCTATGACGCCGTACTCGCCATGTACAACAGTTCAACCAGACTCTACGATTGCGGCACCCCCAAAACCCGCCACATCATCAGCAATGTACACATAGAAGTAGAAAGTGATGCGTGCAGCGCGCGGGCTGAAGCCTATTTTACGGTAGTACAGGCGACGCCCGACCTGCCGCTGCAGGTCATTATTGCCGGCAAGTATCACGACCGGTTTGAAAAACACGACGGTCAGTGGCGCTTTCGGCGCCGAGAAATGTTTCCGGATCTGTTCGGCGACCTGAACCATCATCTGCTGTTTGATGCAGCCAGCATTCAATAAACCCATGCAAAGCCAAATGAACAAACCGGGGCGGCGTGGCCTGCCCCGGATCATTGACGCCACGCGCTACTCCATGCGCGGCCTTCGCGCGGCCTGGACGCACGAAGAAGGGTTTCGCACCGAATGCATACTGATGCTCTTTCTGACCCCCGCAGCAGCCTGGTTAGCGAGGGATGCAGTGGAATTCATTTTGCTGGTGGGCTCTTGCCTGCTGGTCATGCTGGCCGAAATCCTGAACTCGGCTATTGAGTCTGTGGTGGATCGGGTCAGCCTGGATCAGCACCCGCTTTCCGGCCAGGCCAAGGATCTGGGCTCCGCCGCCGTGTTCGTCTGCATGGTGCTGGTGGTACTGACCTGGGGCGCTCTGATCGGCAGTCGCCTGCTCAGCTAAGGCTTTTTTGCACGAACTCCAAGCGCAACGCTTGACAGCACTGCGCTGAGCAGGAATAATCCGCCCTCTTAAATTTTCAGTACTGACTCAGATTCAAGGAGTAAACGGGTGGCTAACTCTCCCCAAGCACGTAAACGCGCACGTCAAGCGGAAAAACGCCGCAAGCACAACGCCAGCCTGCGCTCCATGGTGCGCACCTATCTGAAAAAAGTTGTGAACGCCATTGACTCTGGCGACGTTGAAGCAGCGAAAGCCGCTTACGCACAAGCCGTACCGGTTGTAGACCGCATGGCTGACAAGGGCATGATCCACAAAAATAAGGCCGCTCGTCATAAGAGCCGCCTGAATGCCCAGATCAAGGCGATGGCTGCCTGATCAACTAAACGACGCTCAACAAAAACCCGCCTCTCGGCGGGTTTTTTATTGCCTAAAAACCGGGGTCGTATCGAGTATTTTTTAACCAGCCGCACGATGGCCGCCCATGGATCAATAAATACTCGATACGACCCCGGTTTTTCTTTAGGTTTTGATGAAGTGGTCGCGGTAGTGGCGGAGTTCGTTGATGGAATCGCGGATGTCGTCCAGCGCCAGATGAGAACCGTCTTTCTTGACCCCGTCGAGCACATCGGGACGCCAGCGGCGGGCCAGCTCTTTCAACGTGCTGACGTCGAGGTTGCGGTAGTGGAAATAGGTTTCCAGCTCGGGCATTTCCCGGGCCATAAAGCGCCGGTCCTGGCAGATGCTGTTGCCACACATGGGTGAGGCTCCGGCAGGCACAAATTCCTTGAGGAAGGTGATGGTCATTTCCTCGGCATCGCGGGCACTGAAGCGGCTTTTACGCACCCGCTCAACCAGGCCGGATTGACCGTGCTGCCGGGTGTTCCACTCATCCATTCCGGCCAGCACTTCGTCGGGCTGATGAATGGCCACCACCGGCCCTTCTGCGAGGGTATTGAGGTGCGAATCGGTCACGATCGTAGCAATTTCAATGATGCGATCGTTCTGCGTATCCAGACCGGTCATCTCAAGATCGACCCAGATCAGGTTGCTGTCATTTGCCATGGATTCACCAGTTAGAGGGATTACAGTGGATTGTAGCAAAAGGCCTGCGCGATAATAGCGCTCTTCCTAAATCCGGCGGTTGCATGGCAAAACGCAAGATCAACAAACAACAGCAGCGCAGAATTAACGCTCAGCACCGGCAGCGCTCGCGTCGCGCCCGCGACGATGACAATCTACCCGATAGTGATGCGCTGGGGCCTGAACAGATCGGGCTGGTGATTGAAAGCTTCGGGCGCCAGGTCAACATTGAAGCAAAAGACGGCGAAGTGACCCGCTGCCACTTGCGCGCCAATGTCGAGAACCCAGTAGCCGGCGATCGGGTAATCTGGCAAATGGGCGATAATACCGGCGTTATTGTGGCGGTGGAGCCACGCCGCTCCCTGCTCACTCGCCCGGATTTTAACGGCCAGCCGAAATCCATCGCCGCCAATATCGACCAAATGCTGATTGTGGTTGCCGCCCAGCCCCCAGCCTACGCTAACCTGATTGACCGCTACCTGGTCGCTGCCGAGGCTCACCAGTTAACCGCGGTCATTGTCCGCAACAAATCGGACCTGCCCGTCGACGATGACACCCTGGCGATGCTGAACAGTTACGCTGACAACGGTTATACGGTGCTCACCGCGTCGAGCACCGACGGTAAAGGCCTCGACGCCCTGCGGGCCCAGCTGGCGGACGCCACCAGCATTTTTGTGGGACAGTCCGGGGTTGGTAAATCGTCGCTGGTCAATGCTCTGTTGCCAGAAGCCAATACCGCTGTTGGCGAATTATCCCACGCCGCGGACAAGGGTCGGCATACCACAACAACCGCGCGGCTGTTTCACTTTCCCGACGGCGGCGATCTGATCGATTCGCCCGGAATACGCGAATTTGGCGTTCAGAATCTCGACCGCAAGTCCGTGGAGCAGGGTTTTCGCGAATTTCAGCCCTTTATCAGCCAATGCCGTTTTCGCGATTGCCGCCACGAGTCCGAACCGGACTGTGGCCTGCAGGCGGCACTTGAACGCGGCGACATCAGCCCCGTAAGGCTGCAGAGTTACCGACAAATTGTTGCCGAAATCGAGGGGCAACACGGGTAGAATGGCCCGCTAAACAAGGAGGACTGGTATGGCCGAATTGGCACTGCTGATAGAACCCGAACAACTGGCGGCAGAACTGGGCAACGAGCAATTGTTGATTCTCGACACCTGTTCCGCCGACAACTACCGCACTCACCATATTCCCGGGGCGGTACATATTCCACCGGCGGAACTGCAGGCCGGCACCAAACCGGCGGTAGGGAAGATACCGGAGAAGAAGCGACTTGAGGCGCTGTTTTCAGCTGCAGGCCTGAACGCCGATAAGCACGTGGTGGTTTACGACGATGAAGGCGGCGGCTGGGCCGGGCGCCTAATCTGGACCCTGGACGTGCTCGGGCACACCCGTTACAGCTATATCAACGGTGGCCTCCAGGCCTGGCTTGCCGCAGGCCTGCCGGTAACCACCGAATTGCCCACGAGCGCACCCAGTGGCTTCAGCGGAGAATGGCACGAATCGGTCATTGCCGAAGCCACTGATGTACTCGACGCCATCGACGATCCCGAACAGGCCATCTGGGATGCACGCTCGGCCGAAGAATATCGCGGCGAAAAAGTGGTTGCCCAGCGCGGCGGCCATATTCCCGGAGCCGTCAATATAGACTGGCTGGAACTGATGGACAGGCAGCGCAACCTGCGCCTAGTAGACCTGGACGCCCTGCAGCAACGCCTAGACAGTCTCGGCCTGAGCAAAGACAAAACCATCATCACCCACTGCCAGACCCACCACCGCTCCGGATTGAGCTACCTGGCCATGAAGATCCTCGGCTACGAGAAGATCAAGGGTTATCACGGCTCCTGGTCCGAGTGGGGCAACCGCGAGGACACGCCCATCAACACCGGCGACACCCCCTGATCAAAACATGCATTGAACTGAACATTAAGGATTCACAGTGAAAACGCTTTTTATCATTGTGCAGTATCTGCTGCCCCACCACATGCTGTCACGGCTCGTGGGCCAGCTGGCAGAGACTCGAATTTTCTGGCTGAAAAACCTGCTGATCGAGCAATTTATAAAGCAGTACAAGGTCAACATGAGCGAAGCGCAGGAAGAGGACATTCGCGGCTACCCGACTTTCAATGCTTTTTTTACTCGCGAGCTGAAGCCCGATGCACGCCAGATTTGCCAGGACGAAAAAGACATTGCCTGCCCCGCTGACGGCGCTATCAGCCAACTTGGCGATATCAAGGAAGGCCGGATCTTCCAGGCCAAGGGTCACGACTACAGTCTGTACACCCTGCTCGGCGGCAACAACGAAGATGCCCTGCCCTTCAAAAATGGGCGCTTTGCCACCGTGTACCTGTCTCCGAAAGACTATCACCGGGTGCATATGCCCATCGACGGCAAACTGATTGCCACCCACTACATACCCGGCCAGCTGTTTTCCGTTAACCAGACTACCGCCGAAAATGTTGATAGTTTGTTTGCGCGCAACGAGCGCCTGGTGTGCCTGTTTGAAACCGCCGCCGGCCCGCTGGCAGTTATTTTGGTGGGCGCCATGATTGTTGCCGGTATCGAAACGGTTTGGGCCGGTCAGGTGGCGCCACCGCCGAAAACCGTGCAGACCCGGCGCTTTGACCAACAAGAAACTATTGAGTTGAAAAAGGGTGATGAACTGGGCCGCTTCAAGCTCGGCTCAACCGTCATACTGCTGTTTGGCGAAAATGCGATGGAATGGTTGCCGGCTTTTGACGCAGGCACCGAAACCCGGATGGGCGAGGCACTGGGCAAGCTCCTGTAACCCAACCGCTCGCGCGAGGACGCGGGCTCAGGCCCGCTCGGTGGGAAACGCAATAACCTCACTGAGGCGATCAACCCCCAGCTGCAACATGAGCAGGCGGTCAAACCCCAGGGCAACGCCACAACAATCTGGCAGGCCCTGGGCCATCGCCGCCAGCAGATAACGATCAACCGGCGGAGTGACCTGACCGTCCCGCTGACGCTGCGCGAGATCATGTTCGAAACGCTGCGTCAGGAGCGAGGCATCTTGCAGCTCATCATAGCCATTGGCCAGCTCCATACCGTCGACAAAACCTTCAAACCGCTGCGCCACATCACGGCCCTGAGCGTCGCTCCCTACCTTTGCCAATGCCGCCTGCGAGGCCGGAAAATCCCGGACAAAGCTGTACTCGCCGCGCCCCAATTCCGGCTCGATATCATGACTGAATAGCAGGTTGATAGCACTGTCACGGGTCAGGTCTGTCGCGGCAATACCATGGCGGGCCTGGGCCAGCTCACACAATGCCGCATCTTCTATCGTAAACAGATCAACCGAAAGTACCTGCTCAAAGACCTCGGCAAAGCGGTAAACTCGCAGCGGTCGCTCACCTAGGACACAGCCAAGCAGTGCCGCCACTTCGTCAATCAATTGTTGCAGCGAGAACCCCGGGCGATACCACTCCAGCATGGTGAATTCCGGGTTGTGACGGCGCCCACTCTCACCCATGCGAAAAGCCTTGCACAGCTGGTAAATGGGGCCGCTGCCGGCCGCCAGCAAGCGTTTCATCGCGTACTCGGGAGATGTTTGCAGATACAGCGGAGCCTGCTGCAAGGAAAAAGCGTCAATCGCGGGGTCGGTGACTGGCGCGGAAGCCAGCAGTGGGGTCTCGACCTCAAGTACAGCGCGCTGCGCAAAAAAATCGCGCACCACGCTCAGCAGTGCCGCACGGGCCTGCAGCGCACTGAGCGCCGCAGTGGGTCGCCAGTCGCCAGGGACCCAATCGCTCAAGATTTAACGCGGTTCTGGTATTCGCCTGTGCGAGTATCAACGCGAACCACTTCACCTTCACTCAGGAACAGTGGCACTTTCACCACGGCACCCGTGCTCAGTTTGGCGGGCTTGGTGCCGCCCTGCGCTGTGTCGCCCTTCAGGCCGGGGTCAGTTTCCACAATTTCCAGTTCGACAAAGTTTGGCGGTGCAACAGCCAGCGGAGCGCCGTTATACAGGGTAACGGTCGCGGTATCCTGCTCTTTCAGCCACTGAGCAGCGTCGCCCACAGTGGTAGCATCTGCCTGATACTGCTCAAAGGTTTCCGGCTCCATGAAATGGAAGAATTCTCCATCGTTGTAGAGATATTCCATGTCAGTGTCCATCACATCGGCACCTTCCAGCGATTCACCAGATTTAAAGGTGCGCTCCCAGACACGACCGGATTTCAGATTGCGCAATTTTACGCGGTTAAAGGCCTGTCCCTTGCCCGGCTTCACGAATTCGTTGTCCAGAATGGAGCAGGGGTCGCCCTCCAGCATCACTTTCAACCCGGAGCGGAATTCATTGGTAGAATAGCTCGCCATAACCTTCCTCAAAGCTTGATATAAACGAAGCCGCCCATGATACCGCTTAGCCAAGCACAATGGCAGACCGAAACCTGGCAGGAGCAGCTCTCTGGAGCCTTTCGCCGCGTTGAAGACCTGCTCACCGAACTGGCGCTGCCTCCCAACGAGGCGCCCTACGAACTGGATTTCAGCCCGGGTTTCGCCCTGCGCGTGCCGCAGGCCTTTGTCAGCCTGATGCAAAAAGGCGACTGGTATGATCCGCTCCTGTTGCAGGTACTACCCTTGGCCCAGGAAAACATTGCCAGCCCCGGCTACAGCAATGACCCCCTGGAAGAGAGTCACTCCAACCCCGTCCCCGGCATTATTCACAAATACCATGGCCGGGTACTGCTGGTTGCCAGCCCAGCCTGCGCGGTCAATTGTCGCTACTGTTTTCGGCGTCACTTTCCTTACGGCGACAACCAGTTGTCGCGAAGCCAGTGGCAGCAGGCGTTGGACTACGTGCGCGAACGCGCCGATATCAGTGAGGTTATCCTCAGTGGCGGAGACCCCCTGGTCAGCAGTGACGATCGAATAGAAGAGTTGGTACTCACTATAAGTGAAATCCCTACTGTAGAAAGGCTTAGGATTCATACACGATTCCCTGTCGTGTTGCCGGACAGAATTTCCGACAAGCTAGTAGCCAGCCTGACATCAACCCGTCTGCAGACAGTATTTGTACTGCACTGCAACCACCCGAACGAGGTCGGGGCCGCGCTGAGCGAGAGATTGCAGCTCCTGCGTCAGGCAGGCGTCACCCTGCTAAACCAATCCGTGTTGCTTCACGGAATTAATGACGATGCAAAAACGCTTTGCAAATTGAGTGAAAAACTTTTTAATGCTGGTGTGTTACCCTACTATCTTCATGTACTAGATAGAGTCCAGGGCGCGGCTCACTTTGCGCTATCGGACACAGGTGCGCAGGCTTTGCACAAGCAGATGATGGAGGCCCTGCCCGGTTATCTGGTGCCCAAACTGGTTCGCGAAGATCCCAGGGTTGCTCACAAGTGTCCGCTTTGAGAAAACCTAGCGCAGAACAATATAGCAACCCCCGGTAGCCGTTAAGCGAGTATGGCCGACTTTATAGAGATACATATTCCTCTGCCGCAACAGACCCTTGAGCGTCACAGCCTGTTCGAATTGAACAAGGACAGCGCCGCTCGCTGGCTCCGCTCCTTACCAAGCGCCAACCTTGGGGAGACCACTCGCCAGTTGTATTTGGCGCTGGTGGAATTCAACAAGGTCAAATGCAACCCGAAAGACCGCCTGCAAATTCTCGAGCAGCTGCGCCACCATGTGCATGTGTCCAATCGGGGGCTGGAAAAGCATTTCCTGAACCAGCCGATCATTCTCCCCGAGAAATCGCGCAAGGTTGCCCAACTTGCCGACACCCTCAACAAGCAAATGGCGATCGGCTACACCGTCACCGCCAACCAGTTTCTCAGCATGCACCGGCTGCGCCGACCCAAAGATCAGCTGGCCATGGCCTTTCACCGAGCCATTACTGAACACAGCCTGGTGTTACTGCGCAATTTTCAGCTTTACCGCGATGAAGAGGCCGGTTTCTGGAAGACCATTCATGAGCTGTTCTACCAGGCACTGAAGCACAAGATAGCGCGCGAAAAAGTGGCGGACGAGGTGTGGGGAGGCAGCACGCTGGAGCAGTGTTACCTGCGCCCCATGCTGCTGTTTACCGCCCGCCCTCACCAATTGCGCCAGGCCAATCAGGCAGATGTTTTTACCCAGCTCAGCACCTGGGCACAAAAAGCCAGCGTGCGCGGCGACCACCTGCAAGATTGCGTGTTTCTGTTTAATCCCACCCGCGATGCACCGCCCACCTACCGTGAGCTGTGTGAGGATACTGCCGGCTGGCTGGGGATCGATTCGCGCCCGCTGTGCAAAATGCTCGAGGACAAAATTGATGTGCTCGCCGCTGGCGGCAAACGCGACCGCAACGAGTTGGGGCTGGGGTTGCTCACCCATCTCCACACATCCTGGGGAGTGATGCTGCAGCGTAATTCGGTGCGCATAGACCGGGAAGATGACCTGCTGTTGTCGCTCGGCCTTTTTTCGACCCACTTTTTCGTTGCCGACAGCCTGCCTTTCAGTGAATTTATGCGGCGCGCGGCCAAGCCTGACCCGAACTTGATAGACATCTCAAAAGAATACGGTGTTCGCAAACGTTTCGACCCCACCCACGACGCCTGGGGCGAAGCCAACCTGCAAGACTCCAAAGACAAGGACAGCACCATCGCCACCCGCGAGGTGCACGCGATCGATTACGAGAGCAGCCAGAACAATGCGGTTTCCAACGCCGGCACAACCCAGAATTATCGCTACTACCGCGCAGCCATGGTCAACGCTAGCGAAAAAGGCTATTGCGTATCATGGCCCGCCAACGAAGCCGTTAAGCTGAACACCGGCGATGTTGTCGGTATTCGCGAAGAGGCAGAGCTGACCTGGTCAGTCGGTGTTATTCGCTGGGTCAAACAGGTCAGCGAATCGGAAAACCAGTTGGGACTGGAAGTATTGGCCAGTGTCGCTGACGCCTATAGCGCGCGGCTGGTTCGCTCCGGCTTGCCGGTTGGAGAACACCAACGTGCCCTGATGCTGCCACCCGATCGCGACAGTGGCCTCCCCCAGCGAATTCTGGTACAAAAGACGGCCTTTAATGAAGGCGACTCCATTGAGCTGAACCGTCCGGGTCAAACCTACCGGATCAAGTTTCAGAACTGCCTGGTACAGACAGCGACACTCGGCATCTTCGACTTCTCAACTATGGTGAAAACCGAGTCTGGCGAAGACGTAGACGCACCACTACCAACGACATCGTCCACTACCGACAAGGTCGCCCAAAAGGATTCGAAAAAGAAGAAGCAGGAATTTGACAACCTGTGGGATGACCTTTGAGCTTTATTAGGCTGTAATGAATAGTAATACGCTGTGCGCGCTGTTTATCGGAATCGATCCAAATCGCGCGGCCACTCTGACCTCCGCGTTCCACCGGCTGGGCTATATCTGTCGACACACCATGGTCGAAGAGATGGGCAAGCTCGGTTCGGCAATTCGCGACGACAGCCCCGATCTGGTGCTGTTTGATGAGAGCCAGTCCGCACTGGAGCTCAATGTCTGCCTGCAGGCCATTAGCAATCAGCAACTCGATCTGCCGATTATTCTGTTGAGTGAGAGCGACGAGAGACTGCCGGATCATCAGATCGTCGACATACTTCCTCCCGACAAACTAGAGCGCGCCGCGCGCAGTTGCCTGCGCGAATTCTGGGCATTGCAGAGCCGTCGCGCGCTGGCCCATACTCGGCAGGAGCTGCAAGCCGCCGAACACCGCAGCGAGCAGATACTGCTGCAGGCCGAAGAGCCCATCGCCTATGTCGCCGATGGCATGATTGTCAGCGTCAATCGCCTATTTGCCGAATATTTTGGCTTCAGCGATCCCGACGAACTGGACTGCCAGCCCGTGATTGACCTGATTGAAGACGATGATCAGGATCGACTGAAGAGCGCCCTGCGCAGTGTTACCCCCTCCGATTCCGCGCGCGTGACCCTGCAGGGCAGAAAGACCGACGGCGACAGCGTCGAGATGAGCATGAAACTCAGCCATGCGGTACTGGATGAAGAAGATTGCGTGCAACTCACACTGCACAAGGAATCGGAGGACGGCGCCAGCAACGTCGCAGCCATCGACACGAACACCGGCTTTGCCCTGGCTATGCGCTTTGTTCAGCAACTCGAGGATGTTGCCGCCCACGGTTTTGGCGGCAACGCCCAAGGCACCTTCGTGCTGATCAGCCTGGATCGTTACAGCCAGTTGCGCGCCGACCACGGCTACAGTGGCTGCAGCGTGATCATGCGCGACCTTGCCGCTGCGCTGATGGCAGAATTTCCCAAAGGCCAATTTGGACGTATCGACGGCGACCTGGTCGGTATCCTGCTAAGCAACACAACCGCCGACGAGGTGCTGGAGCGCGCCGAGAAATTCTGTGCATCGGTTGCCCAGCGCCCGGTAACCATTGGCGACAACAGCATCAACTACACTGTGACCATTGCCATACATTCCCTGGGCAAATCCAAACAGACCTCGGGTGTTGCCATGGTCAACAACCTTATCGGCCTGTGCGAGCAGGTTCGCGAAGAGGCGGGGAATAACGGTATTGGCAACAACGCCGCACTGTACGTACGCGCCAAGCAGCAACTAAACCAGCAATCAGACCCATTACAAGCCTTCGAAGACGCCAAAACAGATAACCGGCTGCAGCTGCACTATCAGCCCATCGTCAGCCTGGCCGATGAGGAAAAACAATACTACGAAGTGTGCCTGAGCCTGAAAGATCGCGAATCTGATGAGATCAGCGGCGCCGAACTGCTGGAAAATTTTGAACGTCAGGGAAAAAGCACCGAGCTCGACCGCTGGATCATTGTTGAAGCAACCAAGCAGCTTTCGCAATCACGCCAGGCTGGCAAAAACACGCGCCTTGTTATTAACGTTAGTGGCAATGTGTTCCACGACAAAAATCTGTGCAGTTGGCTGGGGGTCGCCATGAAGGCCGCCGGGCTTCCCGGAGATACGCTGGTGTTGCAGGTTAACGCCGCGACTGCGGGCAAGGCCATCAAACCCGCGAAAGTCTTTATCACAAAGTTACGCGACCTCGGTGGCAATATTGCGTTGCGCTCAGCCAGCCCGGGCACTGATGACGCTGCAGCCTTGAAACAATTGCAGCCGCTGCTGACCAAACTGGAGCTCAGCCCGAAAGAAAGTGATACCCTGCAAGAAGCCATAACCGCCACCCAGGAAGCCGGCAGCAAAGCCGTGGTTACTGGCGTGGAAAGCGCTGCCACGCTGGCAACCCTATGGCAACTGAAGCCGGATTACGTGCAGGGCAGCTATATTCACTCGCCCAGCAGCGAAATGGATTACGACTTCGGCGCAGACTAATCGGCCTGCGTATGCCGGTCGCTAATGCCAAGCAGATACAAAATGCCGTCCAGACCCAGAGTACTGATCGACTGATTGGCATTTTCCCGCACGATCGGTTTGGCCCGAAAGGCAATGCCCAAGCCTGCAATACTCAGCATCGGTAAATCGTTTGCACCGTCACCAACCGCAATCACCTGTTCGAGATTGATCCCCTCGCGATCTGCCAGCTCCTGCAGCAATTCCGCTTTGCGCGCACCGTCGACAATACGGCCCGTCACTTCACCGGTAACCCGCCCATCGACAATAGACAACTCATTGGCATAGACATAGTCGATGCCGAGTTTACGCTGCAAAAATTCGCCAAAGTAGGTAAAACCACCCGACAGAATGGCGGTTTTATAGCCGAGCTGTTTCAGGGTCGATACCAGACGCTCGGCACCCTCGGTCAACCGCAGTTCATGGGCAATGGATTCCAGCACACTCGCATCCAGCCCTTTCAACAGCGCCACTCGCCGCCGGAAACTCTCGGCAAATTCAATTTCGCCGCGCATCGCCTGCTCAGTGATGGTGGCCACCTGCTCACCCACACCAGCAGCAGCCGCCAGTTCGTCAATCACTTCCGCTTCTATCAGGGTCGAGTCCATATCAAACGCCACCAGGCGACGGGTGCGCCGATACATACTGTCTTCCTGATAGGCGATATCGATATCCAGTTCGCTGGCCAACTGCATAATACATTTGCGAAATGTAGCGGTATCTTCCAGCGCGCCGCGCACCGACATCTCTACCGACGCCTTGCTTTGCTGAGACACTCCGTCGAGAGGCACCCGACCAGATAACCGGTCGATGCGATCAATATTAAGGCCGTAGTCCGCAATGATCGCCGTTACCCGAGCCAAGTGATCCGCCGTCAGTTTACGCGCCAGCAGGGTAAGGATATGACGTGGTTTACCTTGCCCCGACACCCAATGGTCATAGCTTTCTGCGCTAACTGGCGAGAAGCGTACCTGGAAGCCCAGCTCATGCGTTCGAAACAGGATATCTTTGAGTACCGGCGACGATTCAGCGCTGTCGGGCACCTCAATCAACAAGCCCAGCGACAGCGTGTCGTGGATAACGGCCTGCCCCACATCCAGGATATTGACGCCGTGTGACGCCAGAATACTGGTGATCGAGCTGGTCACACCGGCACGGTCGTCACCGGATATATTGATCAGTATGATTTCCTTCACGCATCGCCCCTGCTGATTTACCGACTCGCCCATGTTGGCAGTCGGCGAATATTAAAACCGGCTATTGTAGCGGGCACAGCCGGTTCACACCATCAACCGACAACTTCGGTATACTGCGCTTCCGGAAGATAAATGCCGATCACATGCCAATACCCTTGAAGCCGACATACCTCGCGGGCCTTTTTTCGCGCGCTGCCAACTTTCTGCTCAGGTTGCCCCTGCCGGCCAAGTGCGCCGTGTTAATCCTGCTCATTCTAACCGCGCACAGCGCGACACTGCTGCTGGCCAGCGCCCGGGGCAACAGCCAGCTGCTGACTGAACAAAGCACCCTGTTTGCGAAACAATGGGTGCAGCAGATTGCCTACCAGAGTCGCGAAGGCCTGATTCGCAATGATCGAGTAACCCTGCTCAGTGTGCTGCGCCTGCAGGCAGAAAACCCCTTGCTGGCGTATGCGCAAGTCACCGACAGCGACAACCAGACACTGGTGGAAGTAGGCCAGCACAGCGAAAGCAACCCGCGATTTACCAGCCCCATCCTGTTAGGCCAGGATATTGCTGGCAGCGTGGTGATTGAGCTGCAAACCGCACCCCTAGAAACCGCACAAACCCAGCTGCAGTGGCAACTGTTGTTGCTGTCAGCACTGACGGCGGCCCTGGCCATCGCACTGACAATGGCCCTAGCCCAGAAACTCGACAATCTGCTGCAGCGCATTCGCCGCAACCTGCTGCAACCCAGTGAAACGCCGCTGCAAATTTCCTATGCGGGAAGCGACACCTTGGGCGAACTGCTTCAGACACTGGCAAACCCCGAACCCAACCTGCCGGCGCTAACCCCACGGGCGGTGGATTGGGTCGTACTGCATATTCACTGGCAGCACTACGAAAGACTGACCCAGCAGTGGGGCAAGGCAGAACTCGACCGCCGGGTCACGCAGAGCTATCAGGCCGCATTGGCTATGTCGCGCCTTTACCATGGCGTTTTAAAAATTCACCGCCGCGACGGTGTCACCCTACGCTTTCGCGCCCTTGAGGGCAGCGATCATCCCTTGCTGCGCGCGTTGTGCAGCGCACATCTACTCAAGGCACTTGATCACACACTCGGCGCGCGCGCGGCAATCGGTTCCGTGCGCAGTGAAAGCCATCAGTTTCAGCTTGAGGCTCAGGAAGTTCGACTGGTGGAAGTGCTGGTAGCTTGCGACGGCCGCGCCATTCAGACACGCCTGCCCAGTGATCTGGGCACTGCTGCGCTGGAATGGGCCGAGGCCACCCCCGACGGGCTGGTAATGAAAGAGCGCTACCGTCAGCTACTGGACAAACAGCTGGCGCGACTTGAAGCGCAATTGAATCCCGGCTGAGCACGAGCTCAAAAACGTTCTTGGTAACGCCGGGTGGCAATCGCGTGCTTCAACAGGCGCCAGGAGTGAGGGCAAGTGCCAGCATTGAGCATCCAAACTAAAACCTGTCCACCTGAGCTTACAAAGAACCAAAAAAAACCGGGGATAGACCCCGGTTTGTAACTGCAAACCCGATGGTTTAGTCGGGATTGATCTCCAGACCATCCACTTTCTGGAAACCGCGCGGTAGTTTGTGTCCACGTCGACCGCGCTCGCCGAGATAGTGCTCCAGCTCGCCGAATTTGAGATTTAAGTAGCGTTTGCCCGAGAACACACGCAGGGTATCACTCTCTGTCATCACGGCCACCGCAACCACGTATTCCTCTCGTGCAGCGACCCGTGCGCTGGGTATACCAATCATTTTATTACCCTTGCCGCGCGGCATTTCCGGCAATTCCGTCAGAGGGAATACCAACATGCGGCCATCTGTTGTGGCCGCCACCACGTGACCCTCGGTTCCCGCTAACGGCACCGGGTTGAGCACTTGCGCACCCTTCGGCAGTGTCAGGACAGCCTTGCCTGCGCGGTTTTTGCTTTGCAGGTCTGACAGTTTGGCAACGAAACCGTAGCCTGCGTCCGAGGCCAGCAGAACCCGCTGATCGTCGCCGCCCATCAGCATCCCGTTAAACACGGCCCCCGATGGTGCGTTCAATCGTCCGGTAATTGGTTCGCCCTGACCGCGCGCCGACGGCAGCGTATGGGCGGCAACCGTGTAGGCACGGCCGCTGTTATCCAGAATAATCACCGGCTGATTGCTGCGACCGCGCGCCGCCAGTTTGAACTTGTCCCCTGACTTGTAGTTCAGCGACTCCACATCGATGTCGTGGCCTTTGGCGGCGCGAATCCAACCCTTCTCCGACATAACAACGGTGACCGGATCAACCGGCATCAGCTCTTCTTCAGAGAACGCTTTGGCTTCTTCACGCGACACCAGCGGCGAACGGCGATCGTCGCCATATTCTTCGGCAACGGCTTTGAGTTCTTTACGGATCAGGTTTTTCAGCTTGCGGGGCGAACCCAGCGTTGCTTCAAGATTGTCTCGTTCGGCGGCCAGTTCGTCCTGCTCGCCGCGAATCTTCATTTCCTCAAGCTTTGCTAAATGGCGCAGCTTCAATTCCAAAATCGCTTCAGCCTGCTTGTCACTCAGCCCGAAGCGCTCCATCAACACAACTTTCGGCTTGTCCTCAGTTCGGATAATGGCAATGACCTCATCAATATTGAGGTACGCAATCAACAGACCTTCCAACAGGTGCAGTCGCGCCAGTACTTTGTCGAGACGGAACTGAAGTCGGCGACGGGTTGTCTCGGTGCGAAACTCCAGCCACTCCCCAAGCAGGGTATTGAGGGCCTTAACCTGCGGCCGGCCGTTAATACCAATAACGTTGAGATTTACCCGGTAGGTTTTTTCCAGGTCAGTGGTGGCAAAAAGGTGATTCATCATCGCCTCGAGATCCACCCGGTTGGAGCGCGGCACGATCAACAGGCGGGTCGGATTTTCGTGATCCGATTCGTCGCGCAGATCTGCCACCATCGGCAGTTTTTTCGCCTGCATTTGCTGGGCAATCTGCTCCAGCACCTTAGAGCCAGACGCCTGATAAGGGAGCGACGAGATCACCACATCGCCATCTTCTTTGTGCCACCGCGCGCGCATGCGCAAACTGCCGCGGCCAGTTTCGTACATTTTGATCAGGTCAGCGCGCGGCGTAATCAATTCCGCGTCGGTGGGAAAATCCGGCCCTTGAATAAACTCGCAAAGGTCCTCAACGCTGGCCTTGGGTTTATCGAGCAGGGCAATACAGGCGCTGACCACCTCGCGCAAATTATGCGGCGGAATATCGGTAGCCATGCCCACCGCGATGCCCGTCGTGCCGTTGAGCAACACATTGGGTACCCGCGCGGGCAGTGTTGAAGGCTCGTCCATGGTGCCGTCAAAATTTGGCACCCAATCCACCGTACCCTGCGCCAGCTCCGACAGCAGCACGTCGGCATAAGCCGTGAGCCGTGATTCGGTGTAGCGCATCGCGGCAAAGGATTTGGGATCATCGGGTGAACCCCAGTTGCCCTGCCCGTCTACCAAGGGGTAGCGGTAGGAGAAATTTTGCGCCATCAGCACCATCGCCTCGTAGGCCGCTGAATCGCCGTGGGGATGGAATTTACCGATGACATCACCAACCGTACGCGCCGATTTTTTGAATTTGGCGCTAGCCTTTAGCCCCAGTTCGCTCATTGCATACACAATGCGGCGCTGCACTGGCTTGAGCCCGTCGGCGATATTGGGCAGTGCCCGGTCGAGAATGACGTACATGGAATAATCCAGGTAGGCCTTCTCGGTGTAGGCTTTGAGCGATAGCTGCTCAATACCGTCTTCTGAAATAGTGGTTTGGTTTTCCATTGACAACTTCCAGTCAGCGGCGACGTACTACTGTAGTTTTATCGCCATATATCAATTACTTAGAAAATTTTACGGGTATCTACCTAGTTCCGACAAGGTCCTGCATCCCTATACTTTTCCCGTGGCCGCATTCTGCGTGTTCACTCTATGGAGCGCATCCGCATGCAGGACACGAAAGAAAACGTAATCAACCTCGAACAGTATCAAAAAGCCACACAGCAAGCACTTGTCGACGATATCAGCGCTCAGGCCTTTGTCTTTTTGCGCGAGCAGGCACAGGAAAATGCCATTCCCATGAAATCCGTTCTACTGGAGCACCTGCTGGGTATCGCTCTGGTTATCAAGGCGGTCGAGGGCCACGAGGAATCCGCCCGTATCCTGCGGGAACTTGCCGAACAGATCAACGGCTAGCCGTCGCCTTTCGTTTTTATGTCTTGCACTACGGGTAAGTACGAAGTTACGAAGCGCCGATCGCCTCTTAGACTACTACACAGTTATTCACAAATGTGACTTGAGAGGCAAAGACAATGGCACACCCAAACAACGTAGTCAGGCTTTCAGATTTCCGCGCCGCCAATCAACAGGAACTTATTGACGATATCAGCGCCGAAGCCTTCATGATGCTGCGCGATGCCGCCATGACCAGCAACATCTCGGTCAAGGACGTATTGTTAGAGCACTTGGGCGATATCGTGCGGGTTTTCAATAGCGTGGAAGGTGCTGACGAAACCCGTGCCATCCTTGAGCAGATCGAGCACCAGATACTGGGCTAACCCAACCCTCCCGCTCTGTCAGTGCGCGGTGGTTTTCAGTTTGCCACAGCGCGCACAGCGGTAAACCGTTACGAGCTTCCCCTGCTTCACATCAAACCGACTTTTGGTTTCTACCTGCCAGCGATGGTGCCCCTCGCGGCACAGGGTAGACTTGGCTGAGGCCTTCTTCTTTCGCCCCGGCGTAAAAGCAACCACATCCCCCATATCTTCTGCCTGCTAGGAATTTGCATAAACGGCGATTAGTATAGCCGCCTGTTAGACGACATGCCCAGCAAGAGAGCACTTGATGCAGATCGAAAAAAACCGTGTGGTGTCCTTTCATTATCGCCTGTCCGAGCAAAGCGGCGGTGAAATCGAACACAGTTACGATGGTGAGCCCTCGCTCTACCTTCATGGCGCCCGCAATATCCTGCCCGCCTTGGAAAAGGCGCTGGCCGGTTTAAGCGCCGGCGACAAAATTGAAGTATCACTGACGCCCGAACAAGCCTATGGATTAAGGCAGGAAGGTCGGGTGCAGCGCATCCCCGCCAAATACCTCAAACATGAGGGCAAGATGAAACCGGGCCAGGTGGTTCGCTACCGGGACGATAACGGCACCCAGCAGGCAACCGTTATCAAAGTGGGGAAATTTTCCGTCGACGTGGACGCCAACCACCCACTGGCAGGCAAAGCCCTGGAATTTGCGATTGAGATTGTCGACGTGCGCGAGGCCTCTGCCGATGAGATCGCCCACGGCCATGCTCACGGCCCTGGCGGGCATCACCACTAAATCCCAGCCATAAAAAAACCGGGGACAGACCCGGTTTGTTTATGCGGGTTGTACCCGATTACTGCTGCTATTCAAGTTCCAAAAAGAACTGGGCGTCACGGATCAGCAAGTTGCGGCGATCGAAGTGGAAGATGGCCACGCCGCGCTTTTCAAGGTCTCCGTCGCGATAATAGACGGTGGCCGACGTGGCACGCCCGGCAGACAGCAGCTTCTCTACGCGTAGTTGACCTGGCGGGATATCCCAAAACGCTATGCGCTGCTCATGGCCGTAGGGCCAGCCCATCAGGCCGTCATCGGTAAACAGGCGTTCCAGCGCGCGGTTCTGCTTCTGATTAAAGGCAGAGACCAGCGCCTCAACCTTTTTCTTGCCTGCCTCGCCAACCGTTTCCCTAGCCTGCAGGAAGCCCTGCAAACCCGACAGCCCCATATGACGCAGCATGCGCCAGAATGAAGATATCCCGGCCACTGCGCTCGCTATGCCGTACTGCATTTGCTGACGCAGCATCGGTGCCAGCTCCCAATGGGCGGCGAGACGCTTGATGCGCACTTCGCCGTGCTCGGTTGTCAGCTCGTAAAGCAGATGCATGGGCACCCGCACCACCACCTTATCCGACATGCGAATCTCGATATCCAGATCCCTGACCACCGCGCCGGTGCACACTACATCGTAATCCACGTCAAAACGAATATCGTTGGCAGCGATAAAGGTTTCATAGAAGCAGCTTAGCGGGCTCTGGCCATTCTCGTCAGCCAGATTGATCTGTGGTTTCGAGCCAACCGGGTCTTCCACCACCGCGCAGTCAGCAAACAGCGACAGCCATTCGGGTTTATTATGCATAGCAACCGCGGCGGGAGAGCCTTCGACACAGGCTAGCAGAGCTTGCTTATCACGGAGAAGTGTTCGCATATTCGTGTTCTCACAAAACTACAGCAGGGACCGAGCTTACTGGCTGGCGCATGCGAAGAACTGTGACATTTTCACAATTACACACGCTAAGCTGTCAAAATCGGTAGTTTGTCACATACGGTTGGGGAACCACCGCATGCCTTGGCAAGAGACACTGGGGCTTAGCCGACTACAGGCTAGCGATAAAGTCCAGCAACGCCTGTCGCTGCGCCGCAAACGCAAAGGTTGCGATATGAGGCCCTGCGGTTTCTCTCAGTTGCTTCGGCGACGCCGCCTTGGCGTACAGCGAATGGGAGTGCCCAATTGGAACAACGCTGTCATCCGGGCTATGTAAGTAGAGCTGCGGAACGCCAGCCAACTGCCCCACAACATCAATTAAATCGAAACCTTTGGGCATCAACAGCGGTGCGAGCGGTGCAAACGGCCAGGTAACCCAGTTGCGCCTAGCAACCTCACCGGCAATGCGCGGGTAAGATGCGACCGCCGCATCGAGTACCATGGCATCGGGTTTATCCGCTTGAGTCGCCATAGCAAAACCCGCAACACCACCCCCGAGGCTTTGACCCAATACAATCAGCGGTGCGGTCACCTGCCTGTCACGCAACCACTGATAGCCTTTGCGCACATCGTCAATAACGCCCGCCAACTCGGGCTCACCGCCCGACTGGCCGTAGCCCCGGTAATCCAGCAGGAATACGTCATAACCCTTCTCTGGTAGCCACAGCACACTGTGCATATGGGTGCTGATATTCTCGGCATTGCCGTGCAGGAAGTAGACCGTTCCGCGTGCCTCACTGGCGGCCGGCAGCCACCAGCCATGCAGGCGGATGTCACCCTGCGCGATATAGACATCCTGGTATGCAACACCGTGATCTGCAGGTGTTGCGACTATTTTTTTCATTGGATAAAACAGCAAGCTGGCACAACCGCTCAGGGTAAGCGCCCCAACCACCACCAGCAGGCTACGCGCTATTACAGAAAGCGCGAGGGCCGGGGCCTTAAAAATAATAACGCCATTGCAGACTGACATCCTCATCCCCTTGCCCCTCCTCCACAACCCGCCGCCAGTTAAAACGGATGCCGTGTTGCGCGGCAACCGCCACATTTAAGGACAGGCCCACCGTATTGCGTTCCACGCCATTTGCAAAACGGTAATGCTCTGCTTCCAGTGCAGCGGCAACATGTTCTCGTTGCAAGCCACCGCGCACTGTCAGGCCTGGCGCCGCTTGCCAGTTGTTCTCAAACCCTTCGTTATATTCTGCCCGAAGGGTCGCCAGCGCAGAAATATCAACACCCAGAATCTGCCACGAGCCGCCCGCGCCGCCCGAAGCGTAGGGCGCCAGATAATCCGGATGCCCGTCGCTGCGTTCAAGCCCGCCGCGAGCCTGCCAGCTGATCGGTTGAAAAAAGTCAGTGCGCGGCGCCAACGAACGGATATCGACCAATGTAAGCGATTGCAAGCGACTGCCCTCCCCATCCACCTGTCGCAGTGTTGCCTGCAGCATATTGAGCGATGCATTGCGAGGATAGCCCGCGACTGGGTCCAGCAGGTCATGATAGGTAAGGCGCAGGGACACCTCCCGGTAGTCGCGCTCGTCGAAACGCCCCAGCGCTAGGCCTGCCAGCGCCGTTGCATGCCCCGCATCCGGTTCGGTTGGCCTGACTGGAGTCGCAGACTGACCTGCATCCGGGGGCAGGTGATTAATCGCCCGGAGCAACGCAAAGCTACGCCCGGCAACATCCGGACTACGCTGCTGTCGATTGTGCTGATAGCGTAGCAGGCGATAAGCGCCCAAGAGTAAAGTGCGCTGCTCATCCACAGATTTGCGTTGGAATGCCGGTACTAGATTTTGCGCTGGCTCCCGCGCCAGCGTCAGCACCCATTGCCGCTGCGCGGCGTCGAGGGGCGCCACCAACGCATCGAGCTCCCGCTGCCGGGACGGTCGATAGACCACCTCATCCACCAGCCCTGCTTCACGCACCGCGCGCACCGTGTCCACCGGGATGGCGTGTACTGGAAATTCAGCCGTGAGCGTTAGCCCCGGGCGCGCTACCTCCAGCAGTTCAAGCAGACGAAACGAACAGTTTTCATCCATAAAATAGTAGTCAAAATTGATCGATTGCAGTTCCCACAGATGGGCCATCAAACGATCAATTTCTGCCGCGTTAAGATTCAGCTCATATTCCCACACGTCGCGATTTTCAAGACGCGAGTACTCCTGCAGTTTGTCGACATAGGGCTGCAGGCTAAAGTGCCCGGGGTAACCGCCACTCATGCCGCGCCAGGCAAACAGCAGACTGCTGTCATTATCGGGCACAACCGCCGCGTAATTCACGGCATAGGACAGCAGAGCCGACTCGGCACGGTAACCCTGGGGGTCAACCCGTAAAAAGGTGTGACCGTACATGGAAGAGGGGCTATTGAGATAACTGGCGGCAAACACCAGCGCAACGGCGCCGGCGTTGATAGTTCCTCGCCACTGGCGGTAACCATCACAGGCAGCAGGTAATTCTGAGTCCAGGGCGCCCTGTTGCTGCAACCAACGAAAACGCGCGATGAATTGGCAGCGCAATGTCGCCTGGTTCTGCAACTGCTCTACCGTGGCCTGCAATTCCGCACGCGCATCACGCCTGCCGTTCACACTGAGGAAAAACGCCGGGTCGTCGACATAGCTTTTGCGCTCATAACCTGCTTTTGCACGGCCATAATGCAGCAATGCCCGCCATTGAGGATGATCCGCCAGCGCATCGAGAGATGGTGACTGCGTCGACCCCTCCAATCCGGCCTTGCTGAGCGGCAACTGGGCGCGCGCTGATACAGCAAAAACCAGCAACAGGAGCAGGCCCCAGTAGCGTCGTGTTGTCATGAATCAGGGAAAGGCGGCGCAGCCTGAGGCAGCGCCGCTATCGATCAGGCAGCGTATTTGGCGAGCTGTGCGTCGGCGCGCATCAGATCCAGCATCGAGGCCATCACATCGTCGGCGGTAACTGAATCGCTGGGAAACAACGCGTCAAAATTATTGTGCAGCAACGTTTTGAAGTGCGAACGATCTTCCGTCGCAACACCCATGGAGATCGCAACGGCGCTGAGCGCCTCGCCGTCACCGCGGGCCACGTCTTCGCTGAACTCATCCATGATCGCACCCAGATTGATCAGTGGTTTGCCCGCGTAGGTAAGCGTGCCGTTGGCGGAGCAACCATTGGTACCGGAGGTCATGCCAAAGGTGTTGTTGCCAGAAGTACCATTGGTAATAGAAGCCACCACATGAATGGGCAGGCCGGACTGACCTTCGAACAGCATATTGCCCCAACCACAACTATCGCCCCCAGGTACCACAGCAAAGCTGGCTGCAGATGCGGTGGCCAGAACAGAAGCCATTAACAGTTTTTTCATAAGGAATCTCCAGACATTGTTAGGATTGTTGTGCAGGAGCCCACACATCAGGGCGAGCCTGGCCCCAGCCTAGCACAAGGCCATCGCAAAGTGCCCTCCAAATTGCAGCCCAATATTTATTGAAATTCCAGCAGGAAAGTAACCGGCCCATCATTGAGTAATTCAATCTGCATATCTGCGCCAAAGCGACCAGCCTCGACTGTCGGATGACGTTCTCGCAGTGTGTCGAGCAGGGCGTTGTAGAGCAGCTGGGCGTCAGCCGGGCTAGCTGCAGTGGAGAAACCGGGGCGCAAGCCTTTGCGGGTATCGGCGGCAAGGGTGAATTGGGACACCAGCAACAGGCCACCGTCGATGTCCCGCAGCGACGCATTCATCCGCCCTTCTTCATCGGCAAACAGGCGATAGTTGAGTAGTCGCTCGGCCACTTTTTCCAGGAGTAACGGGGTATCATTGCGCTCTACGCCGAGCAACACCAACATGCCCTGATCGATGGCACCCACCTCCTTTTCGTCGACGCAGACACGGGCATGGCGGACACGCTGAATTAAAGCTTTCACTGACGGGAGTACCTTATGCTGAGCGGTCAGTCAGCCATTGCAGCATATCCCGCGTGGCGTGAACAAGGGCATCACTCATGGCGGGTTCAAAAGCCGAGTGACCGCCATCGCGAATGATGCGCAATTCACTTTCAGGCCAAGCTGCGTGCAGGCTCGCAGCGTTTTCCAGCGGGCAGACCATATCGTAGCGTCCGTGCACAATGATGCCTGGAATGCCCTGGAGACTGGCGGCGTTGTCGAGCAACTGATTTTCTGCCAGAAAGCCCTTGTTTACAAAATAGTGGGTTTCAAGCCGGGCCATGGCGAGCGCGTTGTGCGCTTCGTTGTTGGATTTCAGTTCTCCCGGGTGTGGGCGCAGGCTGGCGCAGGTAGCCTCCCAGTTTGCCCACGCGCGAGCGGCACTCATGCGCTCTATATCGTTGCTTACCTGCAGTTCCCGGTAATAACCGCCGATCAAATCGTCTTTATCGGGGGCATGCGCAAGCAGCTCATCCCACGCATCCGGAAATACCCGGTTGGCGCCGTCGCGATAAAACCAGTCCAGGTCGCGTTGCCGGCAAAGGAAAACACCGCGCAGTACCATGCCGCTTACCCGCTCTGGACGGGATTGGGCGTAGGCCAGCGCAAGGGTGGCGCCCCAAGAGCCGCCAAACAGCAGGCAGCGTTCAATGCCGAGACTGTCGAGCAAACGGTCAATATCGTTTAATAAATCAGTCAGGGTGTTGTTGGCGATTTCTGCATGCGGTGTCGAGTGGCCGGAGCCGCGCTGATCAAAAAGAATTATCCGGTAAGCTTCCGGGTCAAAAAAGCGTCGACTGTTGTGATTGCAACCCGCGCCGGGACCACCGTGAAGAAACAGCACTGGCGCGCCATCCGGACTGCCGCTTTCCTCGCAATACAGTACGTGCGGTGAATCCACCGGTAACTGGAAGGTGCGATAGGGTTTTATTTCTGGATACAGGGGTAGCACTGAATACCTCAAGCACAGCTGCTATTAAAGCTTAGCCTATGCCGGCGGTTTCAGCGAGGACGTTTTGGAGCAGCAACGGGCGCGGCTTAGCCGCACCCACTGCTTTACTTAGCGAGCGGGTGGCGAACCACCTGACTGGCTTTAACCTTTGGCAGCGTTACCGGCACGCTTGCGCTCGTGCTCTTTCAGCAGTTTTTTGCGCAGACGAATACTTTCCGGTGTAACTTCGACCAGCTCATCGTCTTCGATAAACTCAAGCGCCTGCTCAAGCGTATGACGCACTGGCGGTGACAAGGTCAGCGCTTCATCGGTACCCGATGCACGGACGTTGGTCAGCTGCTTGGCCTTGGTGGGGTTGACCACAAGGTCGTTGCTGCGCGAGTGCAGACCGATTATCTGGCCTTCATACACTTCTTCACCGTGACCCAGAAACAGTCTGCCGCGATCCTGCAGGTTAAACAGGCCATAGCTGAGGGTCTTACCCTGCACCATAGACACCAGCACGCCGTTGTTACGGCCGCCAACGTCACCCATTTTAACCGGACCATAATGATCAAAAATGCTGGTCAGAATGCCGGAACCCGAGGTCAGGGTCATAAACAGCGAACGGAAACCGATCAAACCGCGTGACGGAACAATGAACTCCAGTTTTACCCGACCCTTGCCATCTGGCTGCATGTTGGTCATTTCAGCTTTGCGCAGACCCAGCTCTTCCATGACCGAGCCCTGATGCTGCTCTTCCACATCGATCACGACCTGCTCAAAGGGCTCGTGAATCTCACCATTAACTTCTTTTTGCACCACTTCCGGACGCGATACGCCAAGCTCAAAACCTTCGCGGCGCATGTTTTCAATCAACACCGACAGGTGCAATTCACCCCGGCCCGAAACAATGAACTTGTCCGGCGTATCGCCCGGACGCACGCGCAGAGCCACGTTGTGGATCAGCTCCTGCTCAAGACGCTCGGAAATATTGCGGGTGGTGACGTACTTGCCTTCTTTGCCGGCAAACGGCGAGTCGTTGACCTGGAAGGTCATGCTGACGGTCGGTTCGTCGACTGTCAGTGCTGGCAGTGCTTCTACCGCCTCTGGAGAGCAGAGGGTGTCGGAAATACTCAGGCCTTCGATACCGGTAATACAGACGATATCGCCGGCGCGGGCTTCCTGCACTTCCACCCGCTCCAGACCAAGGTAACCCATTACCGAGAGCACGCGGCCTTTGCGCGTCTTGCCGTGACGGTCAACCACCACCAGCTGCTGGCTGGGGCGCAAGGTGCCACGAGTAATGCGGCCAACCCCAATAACGCCAACATAGCTGGAGTAATCTAGGGCGGAAATCTGCATTTGCAGCGGCGCGTCGACATCGACTTCCGGCGGGCTAACCCGGTCGACAATCATTTCAAACAGGGGCGTCATGTCTTCGGCCAGCTCGTCGGCTTCCGGGCCGGCGTAGCCATTGAGGGCAGACGCGTAAACGATCGGGAAATCCAGCTGCTCGTCAGTGGCACCCAAACGATCGAAAAGATCAAATACCTGATCGATTACCCAGTGCGGACGCGCGCCTGGACGGTCAATCTTGTTCACCACCACAATCGGCTTAAGGCCGCGCTCAAAGGCTTTCTGGGTAACGAAACGGGTCTGCGGCATGGGGCCATCCACCGCGTCGACCAGCAGCAGTACACTGTCGACCATCGACAGCACCCGCTCGACCTCGCCACCAAAATCCGCGTGTCCGGGGGTATCCACGATATTGATGCGGTAGCCGTTCCAGTTGATAGCGGTATTTTTGGCAAGGATAGTAATACCGCGTTCGCGCTCCTGGTCGTTGGAGTCCATGATGCGCTCGGCGCCTTCACTGCGGCGATCAAGTGTACCGGACTGGCTGAGGAGTTTATCGACCAGGGTGGTTTTACCATGGTCAACGTGGGCGATAATCGCGATATTGCGTAACTTTTCGATCATTGAGAGTCTCTGTGGGGCGTGCCCCGAAATTGCGAGGCCTTTCTGGCGTCGTTGAAAATACGGATGTCGTGGGAAGCGTCGTCTGTCAGAATCGGTCTTCACCGGCTCGCCGGTCGCGAGCGGCGCGCATTATAGCCCATAAAACAGTCAACTGCCTTGGGTTAAGCGTGTTAATCCCGTTACAATCCGTCCAAATTAAAACTAAAGCCTACCTAAATGACTCATAACGCGACCGTAAAAGACAACTGGACCAAGCGCTGGACCTTTATTCTTGCCGCTACCGGGTCCGCTGTTGGTCTTGGCAATATCTGGAAATTCCCTTATATAACAGGCGAGTACGGCGGTGGCGCCTTCGTACTAATCTATCTTGCCTGCATTTTACTGGTCGGCGTGCCGGTGATGATTGCTGAAGTTATGCTGGGTCGAAGCACACGCGCAAATCCGGTAGACGCGATGCTAATTCTGACCGAGCGGGAAAATGCACCCAAGCTGTGGAGCATTGTGGGTATCGGCGGCGTTATTGGCGGCCTGCTGATTCTGATGTTTTACAGTGTTGTGGCTGGCTGGGCGCTGGATTACAGCTGGCAAAGCCTGACCGCTCAGTATGACGGTTTACCCGCACCAGCCATCGAGGCTAATTTCGACGATGTGGCGGGCAGTTTCGCCCGGCAATGGGGCTGGCAGAGCCTGTTTGTGCTACTTACAGGCGGTGTTATCGCGGCGGGTGTAACCGGCGGTATTGGCCGTGCGGTCGAAATTTTGATGCCTTTGCTGATTGTTTTTCTTCTTATTCTGCTCGGCTACAGCTGGGCCACGGGTGATTTCATCACCAGCCTGAAATTCATGTTTACGCCAGACTTCTCAAAACTCACCACAGAAGCGGTATTGGTTGCCCTCGGACACGCCTTCTTTACATTGAGTTTGGGGATGGGAGCGATCATGGCCTACGGTGCGTACATGCCAGGCGAGCACTCCATTGGCAAAACCGTCATCACCATTGGCTTTTTGGACACTGCCATCGCACTTATAGCCGGCATGGCCATCTTTCCGCTGGTCTTTGCCAACAACCTTGAACCCAGCTCCGGCCCTGGCTTGATGTTTGTTTCACTGCCGATTGCCTTCGCCCACATGCCGGGCGGCATGGTGTTTGGCAGTATTTTCTTTATTCTGGTCAGCATAGCCGCACTAAGTTCGTCTATTTCCCTGATTGAACCCGGGGTGGCCTGGCTTGAGCGACACGGCATACACCGCAAGGTGGGCACCACCGGCGCGGCGCTGATTGGCTGGCTTGGCGGCATTGGCTGCATTTACTCCAGTGATTTCTTCAACTCGCTGGATCACATCACAGCTAACTACATTTTGCCTCTGGGCGGCCTGCTGATTGCGCTATTTGCCGGCTTCGTGATGAGCCGCGACCATGTGAAAGAGGGTGTCCGCTTCGATACCGACACCTTCTTTAGCCTGTGGTACTTCGCGCTGCGCTATATCGCACCGCTCGGTATTCTCATTGTCTTTCTGCATAGCGTCGGCCTGATCTAATGCTCAAACCGCTGCATGTGTTTATTGGCTTTTGCCTGCTGGTCTTTGGCGGGCTCTACTATTACGCCACCGAACAGGATGACAAACACTCCGCCCAAGCGCGCCTTTACCTTGAAGATGCGCTCAGCGAGATCTCCAGCTGGCAACCAGAAGCCTTGCGCCACCACCTGACCCCCGCAGCCCGCGAGGCGGTCAGCAATGAGCAGCTTTATCAGGTACTTGAGCAGTACCGGCCGCTAGGCAAATTCAAAAGCCTGCACAGCCTACAGTTTTCAACTCTGACGGCAGCATTGTCGGTATTTGGTGAAGAAAAGCGCCTGAGCTACAGCTTTCCGGCACGATTTGAGAATGGGGAGGCTTTGGTGACCGCGACACTGGCGGTTCACGAGGGGCAATTCCGGCTCTATAACTTCAGCATTCGCCGATCCGAGAGCTGACAGGGCGCGCCTAACGTCCATCAAGACATTCGGCGCGCTGAATTGGCTCAGCCTTCGCTGCCTTCTTCTTTTTCGATACCCAGCAACTCAACTTCAAAGATAAGTGCCTGGTTTGGGCCAATCGCACCCTGAGTGCCGCCGGGGCCATAGGCCAGATCAGAGGGAATGTAGAGTTCCCACTTGCTGCCCACCGGCATCAGCTGCAGTGCCTCGGTCCAGCCGGCAATAACACCATTGACCGGGAAAGTAATGCTCTCACCGCGCGCATAGGAGCTGTCAAATTCGGTGCCGTCAATTAAGGTGCCGCGATAGTGCACTTCGACCACGTCATCAGCTGCAGGCTTGGCGCCATCGCCGTTATCAATCACCTTGTACTGCAGCCCACTTTCCAGTGTAACTACACCGTCCTTTTTGGCATTTTCTGCCAGATAGGCTTCTGAGGCCACGCGATTTTTCTCAGCGTCCTGCTCGGCCTGGGCCTGCATTTCAGCCATTTTCTTTTGCTGATAACCCTGCAGGGTAGCCATCATGTCCTCTTCGGACATCTTCAGCTCACCACCGTCGATACCATCACTGACACCAGCGCTAAAGGCGGCCACGTCCAGCTCCATGTTTTGACCGATGCGCTTACCCAAGTCCACACCAAAGCTGTAGCTCACTTTTTGCATTTCTGAATCGAGCTTCACCTCCGCCGGGGCAGAGGCATCCTTGCCATCACAGGCGGCCAAAACAGTGGCCAGGGTCGCTACGGCGAAGACTTTTCTTTTCATTCCAGTACCTTCTCGTCTACTCTTAGGAGAATTTCGTGCCGTGATACAGCACAACAGGGGCAACAGTCTGCCACAAATTAGGGGCCGGACAATAGCTATAGTGCGTCAAGTTTGTATAATGGAATTGATGTTTTTTTGAACATTTTCGGAAGGTTAGGAAGCATGCCAGGCAATAATAAAAAGGCAGGCAGCGTCGAAGCACTGGAAAAAAAGCTGGCTGCCTTGCGAGAAAAGCTGCTGAACACCCAGGCTCAGCAGCTAAAAAAGGCGCAGAACACCGCCGAAAAGGCGGGTAATGACGTCCAAAAGCTTAAAACTGCGCTGAAAACGTCGCAGCAAAAATTGCGCGCGGCAAAAACGCCTGCACAGACCAAGAGCGCCCAGACAGCGCTGACCAAGGCAGAGAAAGCTCTGACCGCCGCCGAGGCGACAGCGGCTGAAGCCAACGTTAAAATTGCCGAGATAAAGGCGGAAATAGAGCGGGAAAAAGCGGCCTACGCCGCCGAACAGGCCGCTATCAAAAGCATGCCGAAAGCCAAGGCTGCCGCCAAAAAGGCACCGCCAGCTAAGAAAGCACCTGCGGCCAAGAAGGCGGCGCCCAAAAAGGCCGCGCCAAAGGCCAAAGCAGCTCCTGCGCAGCCCAAAGCCGCCCCCGCGAAAGCCAAGGCAGCAAAGAGCGAGCCCGCCAGCAAAGCCGAGAGCGCTAAGACTGCACCCGCCAAAGCCGCACCAGCGAAAAAGGCCCCAGCGAAGGCAAAGGCCACAGCTAAAGCGGCAAAGCCAGCAAAACCCGCGCCGGTCGCACCTCGCCCAGAACCGCCGGAACCACCACCGCCCCCGAGGCGCAAGGCCACGTTTCTGCCGGACACCATCAGTCGGCCGAAATCCAAAGCCGATACGGTTGCATCAATTTTTGACGTGGAATAACCCGGCAAAGATCACGCTAGGCTAGGCATCACCCTCAGCGGGTGGTGTCGCTGCCACCGCCTCAATCAACTCACCCAGCAAACCGTTCCAAGCCAGCTCCAGCTGGTCAAAGTAACGGTGTAAATTGGTCTGCGCACAGAGAGGAAAAGATTGCTTCTTCGGCGAAATCGCGGCCTTCTGCCAGTAACTGTAGATTTCATCCTGCTGCCAACGCTCCAGCGACATCTCGAAACGCTGCGCCTCCTGATAGACATTGGGCGGCGCCGCCTGCTTGATACGGCGGCGCAGGGCGCGCGCTTCCAGCAGGAAGTTTTCGCGAAAAGACTGGCTGTGCGCCACCATGTCGGCGATCTGATCAGGCGCCCAGACGATACCGCGCTTGGCCAGCCAACAGGCTGACAGCAACAGATTTACGTCCGCACCATAGTCTTCCTGCAGTCTCAGACAGAGTTTCTGTACCCGAGGCTGGGAATAAACCAGCAAGGTATATTGCCAAAGGGCATTGTCGGCCACAGTGCCTCCGTTATAATCGCCGCCCATGATTGAATTCGAACAGTTAAGCTTACTACGCGGCGGCAAAACTTTGCTAGAAAGTGCCGACTTGCGCCTGCACGACGGCGATCACGTTGCCTTGATCGGCGCCAATGGTAGCGGAAAATCCAGCCTATTCGCCCTGTTGCGCGGCAAGCTCGAACCTGATCGCGGCAGTGTACGGATTCCCAAACAGTGGCGCATCGCCCATATGGCTCAGGAGGTCTCGGCCAGCGATCGGCCCGCCGTCGACTACGTGATCGACGGCCACACGGAATTCAGACAGGTTGAGACCGAACTGGCAACCTGCAGAAATGATATGAGGTTGGCCGAATTACATGGTCAGCTCGACGCCCTGAACGCTTACGCCATTCCCAGCCAAGCCGAGCAGCTGCTGTTGGGCCTGGGCTTTAAGCAGAGCCAGCTGAGCACGCCGGTACGGGATTTCTCAGGCGGCTGGCGCATCCGGCTCAATCTGGCCCAGGCGCTAATGCGCCCCTCCGACCTGCTGCTGCTCGATGAGCCCACCAACCACTTGGATATGGATGCGACCTTGTGGCTCGAGCAATGGCTGCAGGCCTACAGCGGCACTCTGATGCTGATCTCCCACGATCGCGACTTTATCGACGCCACGTGTAATCAGGTAGCGCACCTTAGCAACCACACACTAACCCACTATCGCGGCAACTATTCAGCGTTCGAGCGCCAGCGTGCGGAAAAGCTCGCCCAGCAGCAATCTGCCTTTGAAAAGCAGCAAGCTGAAATTGCCCATATGGAAAACTTCATCCGACGCTTTAAGGCCAAGGCGACCAAGGCTCGCCAGGCCCAAAGCCGCATCAAAGCGCTGGAGCGGATGACCGAAATTGCACCGGCACACGTGGATTCGCCGTTCAGTTTCCGCTTTCCGGTACCTGAGAAAATGTCAGACCCGCTGCTGACGTTGTCGCAGGCAGAGCTGGGCTATGACGGCAAAACGATTTTGCGGAACATCAAGCTCAGTGTACACCCGGGCAGCCGCATTGGCCTGCTGGGTGCCAATGGTGCCGGCAAGTCCACTCTGCTGAAAACCCTCGGCGGCGTGCTGCCCCTACTCAGCGGCAAACGCACGCAGGGCGAGCATCTGGCGCTGGGCTATTTCAGCCAGCACCAACTGGAAACCCTCGATCTGGACGCCAGCCCTGCCACCCAATTGCAGCGGCTAGCTCCAAAAGCCCGCGAACAGGAAATCCTCAATTTCCTCGGCAGCTTCAATATTCGCGGTGATATGGCTTCCGGTTCCTGCCGCTTTTTTTCTGGCGGCGAAAAAGCCCGATTGGCGCTGGCCATCATCGTCTGGCAGAAGCCCAACCTTTTGCTGCTGGACGAACCCACCAACCATCTCGATCTGGAAATGTGTCAGGCCCTTACCGTTGCGTTGCAGGGATTCGACGGCGCTTTGATTGTTGTATCCCACGATCGTCACCTGCTGCGAAACACCGTCGATGACCTGTTGCTGGTCAACGACGGCAAGGCCGAAGCCTACGACGGCGATCTCGATGACTACCGGCGCTGGATTCTGAGTCGCGCCAGCGAACAGAGTAGCAACACCCCCGCACAGCA
>NZ_JBFJTH010000023.1:0-32564 GCF_041625495.1 Litorivivens sp.
GCTCTCCGGCAGATGAATCACAACGCCGTCCAACTCATCTTTCATGATGATCTGGCAGCTCAGGCGACTGGTAGGCTTGGGATCAATCAGGCCATCGAGCATGTCCACTTCGAGCTCATCCGGCTGACCGGTTTTAGCTGCCCAGGCGTCGTCCACAATGCAGTGACAGGTCGCACAGGCACAGCCACCACCGCAGTCGCCCAGAATGCCGGATACGCCATTGTCGATAGCGGCCTGCATGAGGTTATCGCCGTTTTCTACATCTACTACGGTTTTTTCGCCATCAAAGCTGACGTACGTTACTTGACCCATGAGCCTTTACTCCACACTGCACCATCGAGGATGGCTGTTATTCATGATTCCAATTTGCGCCGCGCTGACGATCAGCCGGGCTCGTAGGCGCAAAATAGTAGCAAGTTCGCCCACCATGTCCACTAAACTACCTGTAAGACTTTACCTGACGGGCAATGGAGCTATTACAGCGCTACAATCCGATTTATACCCGCCCTACTACCGGCAGCAGAGCGCCAGTGACCGCTTCTGCGCGAGAGCTCAGCAAAAACAGAATGACATCCGCCAACGCTGCCGGCGTCACCCAAGTTGAAAAATCTGCGTCAGGCATGGCATCGCGGTTAGGTTTGGTATCAATAATGCTGGGCTGAACCGCATTCACCGTGATATTGCGCGATTTCAGTTCCTCGGCTAATGCCTCGGTCAGGCGAGATACACCAGACTTGGACGCCGCGTAGGCACCGAGCCCCATATCTGCTTTGACCGAACCGGCAGCACTGATATTGACGATCCGGCCACCACTAGCCGGAATATGCGGCAGTGCGGCTTTACTGGCATTGACGGCGGTGCGAACATTCAGTTTGTAGAGAAAATCCCAGGTATCAATGGAACCTTCTTCCACAGTTTCCCAAGCGAAACCGCCGGCAACATTTACCAGCGCATCAATGCGCCCGGCTTTTGCGGCAATAGCGGCGAAGGCCTTACTGGTGGCCTCTGCATCGCTGAGATCCAGTGCCGGTGTTGCTTCCACTCCGGCTTCTGGCTGACCATCCACCACATCGACTGCATATACGGTAGCGCCGGCTTTCGCCGCCGCACCCGAGACTGCACGACCCAGCGAACCCAGTGCGCCGGTAACCACTACTACCTTGTCTTTTAATTCCATAAGAACCTAGCTTTCCGTCGGAGCACCGAGGTATTTATCCATTTCCCGGTGCATGTTCATGATCATTTTCTCATAGTTCTCAGCAAGCCATATCTGCTTGCAACCCAGAGAATGCAGACCCTTCTGCATACGGGGGATGTTACCAAGATCCTGACGAGGAATCTCCAACACCTGTTCGGGGTTCATGTAATCAGTGACATCTTCACGAATCGCGCGCGGCACCGCTTCGTCAGCCGGGTAGGTTTTTGTCGACAGAATTTCGAAGGTACATTTGTCCGGATCACGCGCATCGGGCATCACCCGGTAGATCATGGCATTGCCCGCATTGGGCAAGATCAAAAGATTCGGGAAGATAAAAAACTCACCGCCCCACATGCCCAACACTTCCGGCTCCGGTTTCGGCATGGGGCGCTGCTTTTTCGCGGCGTCGGTATATAGCGCCTTCACAAACTCCGCACCGAGTGACGAGCCTTCAGGAATTGGCTTGCCCTTGAGAGAGCGGGCAATCTCAACATCGGCTTTTAATACCTGGGCATCCATTCCTTCGGCCAATAGATTCAAGCGATCCGCCATCGCGTCTACCGGATCGACCCCGTCCGGGTAATTGGTTTTGCCCTGCATGGCCGTGTTCTTTCCTGCATAAAAACGGCCATGACCATAGGGAAAAGCATCCGTAGTAATATTATGGTGAGTGAACTCAACCTCTGCATTCGGATCATCACCGTACACAACCGCAGCGGCCTTCACCTCCAGCTGGGGGTGAGTCGCCGGAACATGATAACCTTCAAAGAAAGCCTCTTGCGCCACTTTCCAGTTAGCCGGTACGGCAATGCCTTTCCACCAGTAGTTGCGCATCTCACCAATGGCAAGATCTTCCAGCAACTGTTTTACCGGTGAGATAAAGTCGTCAAACGGAATCGGATTCTTATCAAAGTTGATAAAAACAAAACCGGCAAAGACCACATGCTCCACTTCACGCAACGCAACGTCTTTGTCCTCGAGCTTACCGCTCTTGAACTCGTGACGCTCGAGCACAAACTGATTGTTACCCTGCAAATCCCAGCGCCACCCGTGAAAGGGACAAATGATGCGATCCTTTTCAAAATGACCGCAGCCCCCGTCTGACAATGCGGTGCCCCGGTGTGGACAGACATTGTGAAAAGCTTTGATCGTGTCGTCGTCGACCCGCACGATAATGACCGACTGATCACCAATCGTGTAAGTGGTGTAATCGCCCCGCGCCGGAATCTCATCCAATCGCGCAGCCGCCTGCCAGACCTTGGTCCAGAGCTGTTCAAACTCCAGCTTCAGAAAGGCGGGGTCGGTATATCGCCCGGTACGAATACCGTGCGACAACAAACGCCAGCTTTCGGGCCATTCGGCCCCGGTCTTTTCAGCGGCTATCAGGGTCATTTCACACTATCTCCGCAATCAGCGATCCCACATCGTAGGCTTCACCCGTCTCAGCGATGATTTTCAGCTTGCCAGAGGCAGGCGCTTCAACTTCCTGAACTGATTTATCCAGCTCCAGGGTGTACAGCAGCTGACCTTCTTTCACTTCTTCGCCGTCGGCGACCAGCCATTCGGTCAGGGTAGCTTCCTGCGTAGAAAAGCCGATGGAAGGAATGCGAACTTCTGTGCTCATGATTTATTTCCCTTCAAGAGTTTCACGAATGGCCTTTTCAATATCGCTGGCCTGATAAAGGAATGCGCCGTGTTCCAGCTTGCGTGCAAAAGGCACCGCACAATCGGCAGATGCTACGCGCTTGATCGGCGCCTTCAGATTGCCAAAGCAATGTTCTTGCAGACGTGCCACAACCTCGGCGCCCACACCAAAGCTGCGAACCGCTTCATGGGCAACGACAGCTCGGCCGGTTTTGTTGACCGACGCAACGATGGTGTCAGTATCGAGCGGAGACACGGTACGCAGATCGACAATCTCAACGGAAATGCCATCAGCCTCCAGTTTGTCGACCATTTTGCGCATGTCTTTCAGCGGGCGACCGTAGCTAATAAAGCTCACGTCCGTGCCTTCTTTCTCGACATTAGCCTTGCCCAGCGGAATGCTGTAATTGGCAACCTCCGGCGCCGGGCCTTTGTCGGCGCGGGTCAGGGCGTCTTCGATAAACAGGCAGGGATCGGGATCATCAATACAGGCGCGCAGCAGACCCACTGCTTCGGCTGGCGTTGATGGAATAACTACTTTGATACCCGCAGTGTGGCAAAACCAGGCTTCCAGCATATCTGAATGCTGACCCGCCGCGCTCATACCTGCACCCGTGCGGGTACGGATGGTTATCGGCACGTTGGTCTGACCGCCAGACATAAACCGCAGCTTAGCGGCGTGGTTTACGATCTGATCCATTGCCACGGTGATAAAGTTCATCAGCATGATTTCGGCGACAGGCTTCATGCCGGCCAGCGATGCGCCAATAGCCGCCCCAACAATCGCCTGCTCGGAAATTGGTGTAGTGCGCACGCGCTCCATACCGTGTTTAGGGCCCAGACCCCCGGTTACCTTAAATACACCGCCGCCTTCTTTCTCTCCAATATCCTCACCTAGCAAAATGACATTGGGATCGGCCGCCATGGCCTCATCCAGGGCACGGTTATAGGCTTGTGTAAAAGTTATTTGATCGCTCATGGCTTAGGCGGCTCCGTATACGTCTTTTGTCACTTCGTCCAATTCGGGCTCAGGGCTGGATTTGGCAAATTCAACCGCCGCATCGAACTCTGCATTGATTTCCGCGTCGATCGCGTCCAGATCCGACTCTGCAGCAGCACCACTGTCCAGAACCTGCTGACGAATCGTAATCATTGGATCTTTCGCCATTTCAGCTTCCAGCTCTTCCTTGGGAATGTAAGGTGCCTGGTCGCCAAAGTAGTGGCCCATGTAGCGGAAAGTCATGGCCTCGATCAGGGTCGGGCCGTCGCCGGCACGAGCACGGGCAACCGCATCGCGCATCGCCGTCCACATCTCTTCAGCGTCGTTACCGTTAACCCGCACACCCGCCATGTTGGGTCCGTAGGCCACAGCGCGAGTCGCAATGCTTTCCACCGGGGTAGAGTCTTCGTAGGCGGTGCATTCCTGATAGCGATTGTTCTGACACAGGAAGATAACCGGCAGTTTCCACAAAGCCGCCAGGTTCAGTGCTTCATGGAAGGCACCGATATTGGAGGCACCATCACCAAAGGTAGCCACTGACACGCGGCCGTCACCTTTGAGTTGTGAAGCCCAGGCCAAACCGTTAGCTATAGGCATACTCGAGCCCACCACACCGGTCGTTACCATCACCCCTGTCGGCGGGTGGGTAATATGCATGGCACCACCCTTGCCCTTACAGGCACCCGTGACTTTCATAAAGTACTCGGCGAGCAGCACATCCAGCGGCATACCCTTCGCCACCTGATCGTGAATGCCGCGATAAATGGTGCACAGGTAATCTTCGCTGTTCAGATGCACGCCCATACCGGCAGCAACTACTTCCTGCCCGCGCGGGGAGTAATACACCGGATGCATGGCGCCGGAGCGGATCAACCCACGAATTCTTTCGTCGACTATATTGATCTTACGGGCTTTCTTATAAACCTCGAGAAGATGGGCGGGTGAAAACGATTCTGTCGTACTCATTGGCTTTCTCGACTTTAGTAGTTGCTAGTAGTGGCCAAATGTATGGCTGAACAAGGCTGCGTATTTCTACTGCTAAATTCTGCTGTTAAAAGGCCACGTGAATTATGCTTGTGTTAGACTTCGTATTGTTCAACAATGCTGTCCATTATGGACAGGGCCGTTGGGAATGTAAAGTGCCCGCCAGCCCAGTATGCAGATGTGTTCATTAAAAGATAGACAGCCTCCACGGAGACTGCCAGTGAGCACTCAATATATTCTGCAAAAACATAGCGTTACAAACATTATCAAACGATTGCACCCCAGCAGAATACGTATCAGCGGGGGCGCAAATCAGCCCGCCGAGGGCACCCGGAACACTTTGCCGCAAGGCAGCGAAATTTGACCAGCGCCACACGGAGCACACTATGTCCACAGCCAAAGCCATGAGCCCAGCGGTCGAAAAACCAGCGCATATTCCCGATGAACTGGTATTCGACTTTGACTACTACGCCGACCCCGGCCTGCTTGCCAAAGGCCACGATCGCGCCCTGGAAATAGTGAAAGAAGCGCCGCCCATTTTCTGGACACCGCGCAATGACGGCCACTGGATGCTGATGGGCCATAAAGCCGTGTTCGAAGGCTCCAAAGCAACCGATCTGTTCAGTAATTCTCCAATCCCGTGGGAAGACCTGCAGGCCATACTGAATGATCTGCCAGAAGACCAGAAGCCGCTGATCCCCTCCCCCATCACGCTTGATCCGCCGTTGCACACTGCGTTGCGTCTGCCCCTGCAAAAAGCCTTCTCGCCCAAGGCGATGAAAGCTATAGAAACCGATATCCGCAAACTCGCCAGCGACTTGGTGGCTTCGGTCAAGGACAAAGGCGGCTGCGAGTTTATGTCTACCCTCGCAGAGCCGCTGCCAGTTACCGTGTTCCTGAAAATGTTTGGTCTGCCCACTGAGCGACAAGGGGAGTATCGCGCGTTGGTAAAAGAGCACCTGGCCTCCACCGATTTTGATCCGGGCGCAGTACAAGCGCGACTACGCAAGGTTGCGAACATCATGCGCGACACGATTCTTGAGCGTAAGGAAAACCCGCAGGACGATGTGCTTTCGATGCTCTGGGCGACCGAGATTGACGGCAAGCCCATGACGATGCACCAAATAGAGAGCTATGGCGTCATGATATTCGTTGCCGGTCTCGACACCGTCATGAACGGCATGGGACTGGGCGCCATTCACCTGGCCAAAAACCCCGAATTCCAAAATAGCCTGCGCGCAGATCCGAGCAAGGTTGCACCGGGCAATGAAGAAATGTTGCGGCGTTATACCTTTACTCTACCTGTGCGTTTTCTCACGCAAGACACTGAGTTTCAGGGCGCGCCCATGAAGAAAGGCGAAAAGGTAATTTTGATGCTACCCGGCGCTGATCTCGACCCAAGCGTTTACGCCGAGCCCGCTACGTTCAACACTCAGCGCGAGTCAGTCCACATCGCTTTTGGCGTCGGCCCCCATCGCTGCCTGGGCTCTCACCTGGCGCGAATTGAAATGAACGTGCTTTATGAAGAAATGTTGAAAGGTCTGCCTGAGTTCCGGCTCGACCCAAGCAAACCCGTGCAATATCACGGCGGCCCGGTATGGGGTCCGGAACAGGTTCACCTGGTTTGGTAACGCTGCACCTCGGCACCCCCAGGGTGCCGTCTTCTCTCTTTGCTTTAACGCCCCGTTCTCGAGTGACGCAAGACACACTGCACTGAATCACCACAGAGGCTTCGAAATCTGCCAATACTGAAGTAGAGTGACAAACACAACACCAAAAACGACGTATCCGATCATGATAGATGCCATCACCACCCCCCTTGAGGACTCTTCCATTGACGGTATCACCTACTGCAATGTGCCAATCAGTTTTCGCAGTCGCGTGATCGTTGCGCTAATGCGGCTGATCGCCAAGCCCATGCTGGCGCGAATGTCGCGCGCTACACCGGACAAACTCGGCAAAATACAGCTACGGGTTGCCTCGCTGGTGTGGCCAGACATCGAGGACATGCCGATACGTTATGACATCGTCGGCAATGTGCCGGGGCACGTATTTGGCGATATCAGCCAGACCAGCAAGCCCCTGGTATTGTGGCTTCATGGCGGCGCCTTCTTCCTGCCAGCCGCCCCCAATGCCCATCTGAGCATGGCCGCCAGGCTGTGCAAAGCCATTGGCGCTGTCGGCTTTATGCCCGACTACCGCCTGGCACCGCTCAACCCTTTTCCTCGCGGCCTGAACGACTGCGAAGCAGCCTATCAGGCAGTGCTTAATGCTGGCTTTGCGCCCTCGCGCATCGTGCTCGGCGGAGATTCCGCTGGCGGCAACCTGCTGTTCGGTCTACTGCAACGGCTTCGCAACAACAGCCTGCCTATGCCTGCTTGCGCGATCCCGGTGTCACCGGCCACTGAACTGGGTCGCATTCACGGCCCAAGCTCCCGCCATCAACTGGTAAAACGCGACCCTTTATTGCCGCTAGCCGCCCTGGTCAATGTGACCGCCATGTATTGCGGTGAACACGACAGCGCAGACCCCGAAATTTCACCGCTCTATATGGACTGCCAGGATCTGCCGCCAATGTTTTTCCTGTGTAGCAGCAACGAAATACTCATGGACGAGTCCGTGCTGTTGGCCCGACGGTGCCAAGCAGCAGGCGTCGATACCACTTGTCACGTATGGCCGGTGTTACCTCACGCCTTTCCACTCTTTGCGGATGTGTTTCCAGAAGCCCGCCAGGCCTGCGAAGACATTGCCGCCTTTGCTCGGCAGCACCTTGCCGGCCAATGACGTCAGGAGAGTGTTAAAGAGACGCCCAGCAGCGCGTCAGCGGTCAGCTCTGGCTCAGAGATCATCAGGTCGTGTCCGGTATTAATTTCCCAAAATCGCCCTTGGGTAAACTCACGGATCTGCTGACGAATCTCATCCGTCAAGCTATCGATCTGCACGGCGCTGAAAACAAAAGAAATGGGGATTGCTCGCATCTCCGCCTCGTTGTTAAGCACCAGCTGTTGCTCGAAACAACGCCAGGGATGAGGGGTCAACTTAGGCTTCATCCAGGCAATCTGATCTGGGTCTGTCACGCCATAGAAACCCATGGGATCATCACCGGGAAACAGCACCAACTCGATACTGTCAACCACGCGCATCTTTTCCCGAGCTGCCAGGATTACCTCGCCGGCATGATCAACTAGCGACTGTCCGTTTTCGGGAAAAGCGGCATCCAGATATACCAGATTGGCAATGCGATCGGTGACACGGTCGGCAACTCCGGTGATCACCATGCCGCCGTAGCTGTGTCCCACCAGAATCACGTTGTTCAAATCTTCAAACTGAATCAGCTTTACGATATCCGTAATATGCATATTCAGATCGACAGCATCACTCAACAAGTGTTCGCGATCAGCAAGCCCGGTCAACGACGGCGCATACACTTCGTGTCCCTGTGCCCGAAGAATTTTCGCCACGCTCTGGTAGCACCAACCGCCGTGCCCGCCACCGTGCACGAGTACAAATGTCGCCATCGTTGTACCTTTTATCGTTAGAGACTGTCGTTTTCTCAGAGTACGCGAACACTAAGCTGCCAAGTGTGGCATCACTTCTTCGACCGCGCGCTTCAGGTAGGTCCAGCCCAGCTCGGGCGGCACACCTCCGCAAAGGGGATGCAATGGCAACCGCCCCCAAGTCTTTATCAGTTGAAGCGCACCTTTTACATCAACCACTCGGTAGGCTCCGTTTTCTTTCTTCATATCGTCAATCGTTTTAGCCTGCGACAGACTAGCCGCTGTTAGTCCCGCCTCATTGTTCCACTCTGCATAGGACGCGGCGTCTTTCAACAAGTAGGGGCCTACCTCTTCCCAACCCTCATCCGGATTCGGGTGCACAAACACAATATTGGGCATATCCGCCGGCGGAACGATGCACATCCCAATGGGATGTCCTGCATCCTTGCAGGCTTTTTCGTACGATTCCTTGATACCTGGCGCATCTACCTGCCCCAAAAACGACAGGCCATTGCGGCCAGCGCGACGTGCCGCTGCTTTGCTGCCACCACCCCACATGACCGGCGGGCCATCTGCGCTGAAAGGGGGCGGCGTGATGCGCGGCATGCGCGTTGCGGTTTTCGCCTCGGTGATCAAGCTAAGCACCCGAGCGAGTTTTTCGTCCGCGATTTTGCCGCGCTCACCAAACTCCAGATCAAACAGATCGTATTCTGTCTTGCGGTAGCCGAGCCCAAAGACATAACTTACTCGCCCACGACTTATGTGATCCAACATGATCATTTCTTCAACCAGACGCACCGGATCGTAGAGCGGCATCAACGTGGCCGCGATCATTATCGGCAGCTTGCTGGTGACCGCGGCCATCGAGCCTGCCAATACCAGCGGGCTCGGCATGTAGCCATCTTCTGCCGCGTGATGCTCAGACAGGCCCAACATCGCAGGCGCTTTCCCTTCAACCCACTGCGCCATCTGAATGGCACACTCGTATTGATCCGCAATTTCAGCCGGCGATTTATCCGGAACGCGCATATCAAAACGCATCATCAACATTATTTTTAGACCTCTTTGCTATACCACTCTCGCAGTGCTTTTTTATCCGGTTTGCCGACTGGGGTTTGCGGAATACTTGGTACAAACTCGATGGATTTCGGCGCCTGAAAAGAACCCTTTTTCGCCGCCACCATCTCGATAAGGTCCTGTGCTTCTACCCCTTTCTCCCGGCGCAGCACGACGACCGCCTTAACGGCTTCACCCCACTTTTCATGCGGAACACCAATCACCGCCACCTGAGACACCGCCGGGTGCAAGCTAAGTATGTCCTCTATCTCTCTGGGATAGACATTAAAGCCACCAGTAACAATCATGTCTTTGGTGCGATCAATTATGCGCAGAAAACCGCCGGGGTCGCGCACTGCCACATCGCCACTGTGCAGCCAGCCTCCGTCAAACGCCTGCGCCGTAAGCTCGGGCAAATCTCGATAGCCGTTCATGATCAGTGGTCCGCGTACGCAAATCTCGCCCGGTTCACCATCAGCAACCGGCTGGTTATTTGCGCCCAGCAATTCCACATGCAACCAAGGTACGGGCCGGCCACAGCTCGCCAGCCGCTTGGGGTCATTCACGTCGTGTTCGTGTTTGCGCAACACCGTAACGCACATCGGTGCTTCCGCCTGACCGTAAAATTGCATAAACACCGGACCAATTCGCTCAATAGCTTCTTTCAGTCGCACCGGTGACATCGCAGAAGCCCCGTAAAATACGGTTTCCAGACTCGACAGATCAAATTCGTCGAAACGTGGATGATCGAGCAACGCGTAGATCATCGTGGGTACTAGCATGATAGTGTTGATGCGATATTCCTGAATGGTGTGCAGAACCTGCTCTGGATTAAACGCTGGCAACACCAGCATGGTGCCACCTCTCAACAACACCGGGATAAACATTGCAGCGCCAGCATGGCTCAGTGGCGTACAGCACAGAAACCTGGGTTGCGAAGGCCACTCCCACTCAGACATCATTAATTGAATAGTGTGCAGACCGGTGCGCTGAACACTAGCCAGAGCCTTCGGTTTGCCGGTGGTTCCCCCGGAGTAACCCAGCCTGACAATGTCATCGCCGTCCACTAGCGGCGGCACCAGCTGTTGTGGTGAAAACGTTGCCGCTAACGCGCTGAGATCTTGCGCCAGCTCACTGCCACCAAAGGCCAACAACCGCAAGCCTGGTACGGCTTCAGCCAGTGCTTTCGCACGCTCCGCATAGCGCTCGGCGTCAAAGATCAACACATCCACTTGCGCATCTGTCACCACATGAAGATGATCATCAAAGCCGCCAAGCGGATGCATGGGTACATAGATCGCCGGCAGTAATTGCACAGCGTTGGCCAAGTGCAAAACTTCGGGCCGGTTGGCAGAAAGCAGCCCCAGCCGCTTTCCCTTACCCAAGCCTAGGCTGGACAGCGCCTGTACAAATCGGCTGGCTTCATCGCGCACATCGCCAACCGTCATCATCGGACCGCCGAGCAACTGTATCAGGGGGCGGGTTTCGTCCTGGTTCAGTGCATTGGCGAGAATTTCTGGCACGTATAGCGTGCGGTGGAGGGCATCCATAGCTTACCTTTTAATTGTTGTGCAACGTCGTCAAAAAGACACCACTATTTTGCCGAACTGCTTACCGCTCTCCAGATAGCGCAGCGCGTCCGGCAATTCCTCAAAGCCGTATTGACGGTCGATGACCGGTTCCAGCTTATGAAAATCGATAGCACGATTCATTAATTCAACGTCATCGCGGCTGCCAACTGTCACCGGTGTTACATCCGCTCGCGAAGTAAACAAGGAATTGATCGACTGTGGCCATCCGGAAAGCAGCCCCACCAGCGCTACCCGGCCACCTTTCTTCACCGATTGCACCGTACGATCAATAGTGCCCGCACCGCCAAGGTCTATCGCCAGATCAACGCCTTCATCTTCTGTAAGTTCCCGAGCAGCCTTATCCCAGTCTTCGCGGCTGCAGTAATTTATGGTTTCATCGGCCCCCAACTGTCTCAACTTATCGCAGCGCTCTTGGCTGGACGAAGTCACAATAACGCGAGCGCCAAACAGTTTCGCAAACTGCACGCCGAACACCGACACACCGCCTCCCCCCTGAAGCAACACACTCATGCCTGGATACAATGGCGCATCGCCGCACAGGGCCCGCCAGGCGGTTACCCCAGCGCACGGGAGACAGGCTCCTGCCTCATAACTCAGATGCGCGGGAAGCTTTACCAGTTCACTCTCATGCACCACCATTTGCTCGCGCATCACGCCCTGCAATGGAAAGCCAAGACTATAGGGCTTCTTGACGGTGCGAAACGGCCCGGCAACCCAATCAGGAATAAAGGTCATCGCTACCCGATCACCCACCTTTACCCGCTCCACATCTGGCGCGACTTCGACGACCTCGCCGGCGCCATCGGAACACATGATCAAGCCATCTGGACCGGGTTTGCCCAGGGCTCCCGACAACACCAGCAGATCGCGGTAATTTATTGACGCAGCCTTTATCGCTACCCGAACCTGACCGGCAGTAATATCACCAGGTTCGGCACACTCGACGATTCTCAGCGACTCGATACCTTCGTTGTCTGGTGTAATAAAGCTTTTCATATGTCTCGATTTCTACACGATCAGAGCGCATAAACATTGCATAACGACTGGTAGCTCAATATGCTGAAAGCACCACTATTAGTCAACTATGTTGAATAACAAGCTATGTGAGGTCTCCCCCATGAGCGACGATACTTTCAATCTGTCGGGCCAAATTGCTTTCGTTACCGGCGCTGGACAGGGCGCTGGGCGTGCCATTGCTTTGAAGCTGGCGCGTCACAATGTCGACGGCGTGGCCGTGAACGATTTTATGGCAGAACGCGCCGAAGCTGTCGCGCAAGAAATTCGCGATCTCGGTGTGCGCGCCATCGCGGTGCCTGCCGATGTGGGAGATCATGGGGCCATCCAGCGCGCCGCCGACCAGACCAGAGCAGAATTGGGCTCTATCACCCTTCTCATCAACAACGCAGGCAATGCCGGGCCGGATGTGACCATGCGTCCCTCCCCCGTTTTTTGGGAAACGGCGCCGGAAGAATGGGACCGCTATTTTCATACCAATCTCAAAGGCGTGATGAACTGCTGCCACTGCATTATCCCGCAAATGGTTGAGCAGAAGACCGGGCGTATTGTCACTGTCGTATCAGACGCCGGGCGTATCGGCGAAGCCCGCCTGACGGCTTACGCAGCCGCCAAAGCGGCTGCCGCCGGTTTTATGCGTTCCATCGCCAAAGAAACTGGACGCTATAACATAACCGCCAACTGCATTTCTTTGTCGACACTGGAACCTGCGCTGGATGAGCCAACACTCAGCGAATTTCTGCGCAGCGATCAGGCCAAAGCCCACGTAGGCCGCTACGTTATTCGTCGCTTTGGAAAACCCGACGATGTCGCCAATATGACGCTGTTTCTTTGCTCAGAGGCCGGCTCATGGATTACCGGCCAAACCTATCCAGTTAACGGCGGCTATTCCTTCTCTCTGTAAAGTGCAATTACTGCACCGGAGCATTCCATGATTGGCGAGAAACCGACAGACATGACATCCAAGGTAGCGATTGTTACTGGCGCTGCGTCGGGCCTGGGTAGGGCAACAGCGATAAAATTGGCGCAAGCTGGTGCGTCTGTCACTTTGGTAGACATTGATGTCGATGGTTTGCAAAGCACTGCAAAAGTCATCGCTGAACTCGACTGCAAGACACTCGTAAAACCTGTCGATTTGGCGGACCCGACCGCGCCGGCCAATATCATCAAGGACAGTGTCGACACCTTTGGTCGGCTCGATGCACTGTGTAATATCGCCGCTGTTTTCATACCCAGCCACACCACAGAAATGCCAGCGCAGCAGTGGGAGAAAACGCTAACGGTAAATCTCACCGCCCCCTTTCTGCTGATTCAGGCAGCAATTCCGCACTTGCTGACAAGCCGAGGCGCGGTGGTCAACGTGACATCCTGTGCTGCCCATGTGGGCCAGGCCTACCTCGCGGCGTACAGCGCTTCCAAAGCCGCACTTACCCAACTCACCAAATCCTTGGCCATGGAGTACATGCATCAGCCCATCCGATTCAACGCTGTAGCGCCCGGCGGCATGATGACCCCTTTAGCGATGGGTTTGCGTGATCTGAAAAACCCGGACAGCACTCTGTTATCCCGCCTTGCACCATTGCGCGGGCTGGTCGAGATCGACGATGTTGCAACGATGGTGACTTACCTTCTTTCCGACGCCGCCCGAGGCTATCACGGCGCTGTTATCAATATAGACAACGGTATAACCGCAGGATAAACCATGAGCACTCTCGACCAACTGATCGCAAAAGACGAAATCCGTGAGCTAGCCCTGCTCTATTCGCGCGGCGTGGATCGCAAAGACGGCAAGCTTTTGCGTACGCTCTACACAGCCGATGCTACCGACACACACGGTGACACTTTTGATGGCCCCGCCAACGAATACGTAGATTTCCTGGAGAGCTGCTTTCCCTACATGCGTTATAGCGGGCACCACATCTGTAACCACCTTATTTCGGTAAATGGCAAAGAGGCCGAAGGAGAAATCTACGCGCTGGCTTGGCACCTCATACCGGACGGCAGCGGGGGCTGGCTGGAAGACTTTATGTGCGTACGTTATATTGACCAATACCGTAAAGAAGAAGACCGCTGGCGATTTGCCAAACGTGTAGTCACCTACGATTTACGCAGCCGCAAGCCCGCCGATCCCTTAAACGGTGATCCACTGAGCCACGAACCCAGTTATACTATGCTCACCAGCCAGCTGTTTGCGCGCCTTTAGCATTCCATTCACACCACAAGGCGCACGCTTGCAACAGCCGGATCTTCTGCTTTACGTGAGTTACCATGCTGTCGCTGCTATACCTGTCGTTTGCCTCGATCTTCCCGGTATTCGGATGGATTTTTGTCGGCGCTTTACTGATACGGCTTTTTCCAACCCTGCAGGCAGCTTTTCGTCGTGGCGAAAAGTTTGTGTTTTTCCTCGGCATACCCGGCATTTTGTTTATCACAGCGTCACGCATTGAACCCGCTGCCGCATTTAGCTCAAACCATACTCTCGCTGGTATCATTGCCACCGTGTGCTGTGTTGCAGGCAGCTGGCAGATCGCAAAATGGCGGGGCCATACTCTGGAGCAGCGCGGCATAGTTGCGCAGGCTGGTTTTCGCGCCAATCTTGCCATCATCGGCCTGGCACTGTGTGCAAGCACATTTGGTGAGGAGGGGTTGGCACTCGCGGCGCTGCCTGTTGCCGTGTGGACGCTCATATTTAATGTGCTTGCGGTATTCGTGCTTAATGCCGCCTATGGCGGACAGTTTGCGGCACTGCCGCTTGCTATCGCCTTGCTTAAAAACCCGCTGATTATCGGCATTTGTCTGGGCTTCGGCGCCGCGCTGCTGGCCCTACCAATTCCACAGGCCATCTATCAGGGCGGCAGCTACTTCACAGCCGCGGTCATTCCGCTATCACTGATTCTGCTCGGCGGCGCAATAGATCTCAAACCGTCGCGAGAATCCCGCAAGGCAACACGCCTGGCCTGCTTATTACGACTACTGATTGCACCACTGTTGTCGATATTGATTGCACTGCTGATGGGCGTTCGGAATATGGAGTTGGGCATCTACTTTTTGCTGCTCAGCGGCCCCGTCGCTGCCGCCTCGCATATTATGGTCACGGCCAAAGGGGGGGATGGGAAGCTGTCAGCCAATATCGTGGTGCTATCCACTGTACTGGCACCGCTGACCATGACCCTTGGTTTTTTCCTGTTAAAAGTTCTGGCGCTGGTGTAAAAACTCCGCAGGGGAGTCTGACCAACATTTGCAGGCTCCTTGCGTGGGCAACCTCTCAGCTCACCGTGCATAGCATGGCGGTGACACAGCCGCCCTACTCTCGCCAGCCTCGCAAGCGGTTCCCGGCATCACAGTGCACAACTTCGCAGTTGATAAATCGGCCTTCCTCAGATGCCAGAAACAGGGCCAGGCTAGCTATATCGTCGGCCGTGCCATGCAACGTCGACAGTTGCATTCCCTGCACCCGCTCATAGGTAGCCTTATCGAGGCTGTCCTTGCTGGCCTGTGTTTCCATAATGCCGGGAGCAATCGCATTTACCCTGATATTATCCTCGGCAAAGAGATGCGCCATGCCATAGGTTACCTGGTTCAATGCTGATTTGGTGACGCCATAGACCGAGGCCGGAGCATAGGCCGCCATCGACGATTGATTCAGTACTACGCCTTTTGCATTAGCCAGCGCGGGGCGTAACGCCTTGGCCAGAAACAAAGGTGCCAAGGTATTAATCGATAGGAATCGCAGCCAGCTCGCCTGGTCCACGGCGTCTAGCATTTTGTTGATTTCGCCATAAGCCAGGCCAGCGTTGTTATACAGCACGTCGATTTTAGAAAACTGCTCCAGCAGCGCATCGCCCAGTTCAGCAATGGCGCCTTCGTCAGCCAGATCAATCGCTATGCTGGTACATTGCGAACCCAGCGCACGGATCTGTGCAGCGGTATGTTTTAAACCTTCGACATTAATGTCCAACAAAATTAGCTCAGCACCTTCAGACGCAAATCTCAGTGCACAGGTTTGTCCCAGGCCGCTCGCTGCTCCGGTGATCGCGACCACTCGGTTTTCAAATCGCTTTTTCACAAGATTACCTTTTCAATTTACCTGCCAAGGCCGATTCGCTGCCGATATTGCCCGGGGGTTTCAGACGTCGCGCGACGAAAGGCGTAGCAAAAACTCGAAGGCGACGAAAATCCTAGCGTATAGGCGGTGGCCTTCACACTTTGCTCCGAGGCAAGCATTTGCTTAGCCAGCTCGACGCGACTTTGCGCAACATATTCACCCACAGAACATTCTCGGCTGATACGAAAGCCGCGCGTTAACTGCCGAACCGACAGCCCCACCAGATCAGCCAATTCTGCCAGCGTGGGCATTGCGGGTAATTCTTTTAATCGCTCATCAATCAAACGTAATCGCCAAGGCGCCAGACCACCCGGCTTGCTTAGATCCTCAACGCCTTTCTGATAACGGTACAGTTCAATGCCAAGTTGTGCGGCAATAAGCTCCACCAGCATTTCACTGGCAAAACCCGGATTCTTCGTTTCTTCAGCCAGCCGCATCATCAAACCCTGCACCGTGGTATTGCGAATATCGAGTCCCGCCGCCAGATGCCGATCATCCCATGTCAGATCGGTTTCAAACCATTGCTGCATCGCCTTGGGATCAATCTGACACAGCAGGGATGACTGGTCGCCACAAGCATCGCTTCGCGCGCGCATAGCTTCGCCCGGCGGCACAAGAAATACCGCGCCGAGCCGCTCGAAACGATCACCACCCCAACGCTCGGGATAGCTTGCCCGCGCATTGCGCGGGCGCGGTGTTAAACACAAATCGAGGCGGTAGCGATGATCTTCATGAAACACGCTGTCCGGGGGCTCGTCAAAATGAAACTGCACCAATTGTACCGCCGCGATGGGGGCGCTAAGTTCAGCCTCGATGCGCATGCTGTTGGTTGAAACCGCCATGTTATCCTCCTTGCCCGGTCATTCCGGGTCAGTCAGCGGCAGTTACAGGTGGCAGAAATCCCACTATCAGTCGGACTTCACTTAATGCGATACGGTCTTCAATCATCATTAATCTCGTTTTCAGGTAACAGAAAACCCACCGTCTACGGCGAGCGTCTGATTGGTGACCTTGCTTGCCAGTGCCGACGCGAAGTACACCACCGCGCCGGCAATATCGTCAGCCGAGCACATACCCAAGGGCACCGCGCGCCGTGCCGGCCCTTCCGGCACCGGCCCCTTGGCAGCAATCGCACCCGGCGTAGGAACACCTCCGGGCAATACTGTGTTGACCGTAATGCCGTATTCGGCCAGCTCAAAGGCCGTTGCCCTGCTCAAGCCAGCCAGTGCACCTTTTGATGCCGTGTAGGCCACCAGGCCTCGCACAATACTGCCGGTCAACGCCGCTGACGCCACATTCACGATACGGCCGCCGCGGCCCTGGGCCACCATGGCCTTGGCCATATTTCGGGTAAGCAGAAATGGTCCACGCGCGTTAACCGCATGCATGCGGTCCCATTCTTGAACTGTCCCCTCCAGAAAGCTTTCCCGGTCTTGCACGCCGGCATTGTTTACCAGGAGCCACGGTGCGCCGTGGTCGGCGATTACCTTGTCGCAGCCGGCGGCAATGGAACGCTCATCACTGAGATCTAAATAGATCGCGCTGACCTTATGGCCCTCGGCTGTCAACCTGTCCGCCTCTGCATTGGCTGCCTCACGATTGCGGTCGGCGATAATCACGTGCGCGCCGACACATGCCAAAGCTTCCGTAATGCCGGCGCCGATACCGCTGGCGCCACCCGTTACCAGAGCAAGCTTGCCAGCGAGACCCAAAACGTCTGTCTTTTCCATATATGGACTTTTGTGTTTGATAACTGGAAACATCATTGCGATAATCAACAGCGTTGTCAAATACTGTCACGTACCCTAGGGAGCAAACACGCTTGGCCAGTAGCTCAAATACACGCGCCATCGACGTAATCAACTTTCTCGCCGCCCACCCAACGGAAGCCTTCACCCTGACAGAGTTGGCAGAACAGCTGGCGCTCAGTCACGGCTCGGCCCACCGCGTGTTAAACGCCCTGACCGAGGCCCGCTACCTGTCGCGCCATCCCAAGCACAAAACCTACTCCTTGGGGTTGGCACTAGTAGCCATTGGGCAGGCAGCACTGGAAAGGCATCGAGCGGTTGATATCGCGCGTCGGGAAATGCTCAAACTCGCCGATCAATTGCACGTACGCTGCATCGCCACCACCATTGTTGAAGACGAGATGCTGTTTGTCGCCAAAGAAGGGATGCCGCAAACGTTGGAGGAATTAAGTCGTGTCGGCGAGCGCCGTCCGTTTATCCCCCCCTTTGCGTTGTGCCATGTGGCCTGGGCCACACAAGACAAAATAGAAGCCTATTTTGACAAGGCCAGCGGCGGCATCAGCCATCAAATGCGCGACTGCCTGCTCAAAGCAATGGCCGCAATTCGCGAACGCGGATATGCCATTGCCGCCATGGGGCCGGGTATGGAGGTATTGCGTCAAGCCATACACAAACACGCCAGCAACTATCGCGATACCGAATACTGGCAACGTATGCACAGCTATATCAGCGAACTCGATAGCGATGAGATTCAACTACTCGACTTGAGTGACCTGGGAAACCGCGAGATCAGTTTCCTCGCTGCCCCCGTATTTGCATCTAATGGCGAAGTAGCGCTGGAGATTTCACTCAGCGGCATTCCTGCGAACACGTCCGCCACTGAATTAAAACGCTACGTCGACAGACTGCGAGCCATGACTGCCCTGATCACCAGTGAAACCCACGGCCGGATGCCTCGATGATCAAATCATGCCATTCAGCGTTGTTGGCAATTTATATGCGCAGCAGTGACACCGCTTTCAGTAATCGCTGGCGCTCGACGCGAAAACGCTCAACTACGGAGTCGATATTTTCATCACGCTCGACGCGGTGCCGAAATACATGGGGACCTATAATCGCACTGGTCAGCATAATCACACTGTAAACTTCGGCATCACCGTCTCCTTCACCACTCTGGCGGAAATGCTCGCTGATCCCGTTTACCAGCTTGTCCCAGTTGGGATAACAGTCCCGAATATCCCCCTCGCTCACCAGATCATCGATCCACAACTTGATAAGCTGCGGGTTTTCGAGCACAAACCGGGTAATAAAATCGATGCGCTCCTGCTGGCTGCGGCCGGTATTAAAGGCCTCCGCAAGCTTTTCCGATGACCAGCACTTGACCTCACGTATCAGCTCATCGCGCCCCTTGAAGTGGTAATACACCGTAGTGCGATTAATACCCGCCGCCCGCGCCAGCTCGGCCATCGACAGGGCTTCTATGCCCTTTTCCGAAATCAGTTTTACCGCAGTTTCCAGCAGATCACTGTGGGTTTCTTCAAACCCCCGATTTCGTTGAGGTAATTCCTTCGACATCGTTACTCCATAGCCATCTATCTGACCCCGCCAGCTTATCAGCCTCGAACACATTTACAACACATGTGTTGCAATTACGACACCCATGTCGTAATTTTGGATTTCGTCACCATCTAGCGAGAACACCCATGTCCAGCCAGACCAATAAAAAAGCGACCATGCCACCTGAGGAAGAACTCGCCCTCGGTACCGATCCCATTCCGGCCAAGCCCTACTACTGCCCTGACTTCTTCGCGCTCGAGCGCGAAGCCATTTTCAAGCGAACCTGGCTTCAGATTGGGCATATGTCCGAGTTACCGGAAGCTGGCAGTTTCATAGTGCGCGAAGTCGACATTGCCAATGCCTCAATACTCATAACGCGCGGCAAGGACGATCAAGTACGTGCCTTTCATAACGTCTGCACACACCGTGGAACGCAGCTGGTCTCTCAAAAGGACGGAACGGCCGCAACCTTTACCTGCCCCTATCACGCCTGGACCTTCACCGATAAAGGCGACCTGCGCGCCGCCCCGGATTTTGAGCGTTTCTACACAGACAAGTCGCAATGCTCATTGCCAAAGGTATCGATTGCAGTATGCGCCCAGCTTATTTTTATCAATCTCGACCCTACTCCCACCCAATCTCTGCAGGAATATCTGGGCCCGCTCGCGGCCGAACTGGAGACCCTCACGGTGGCACACGCCACTCACTTCTCCGAATATGTCTACGAAATAGATGCCAACTGGAAACTGTCTTACGACAATTTCCAAGAGAATTACCATCTGCGGTTTATCCACCCCCGCTCGGGCGAAGCAGCCTCCGGCCCCGACAACCCCTTCGGCTACCCGGTGAAATACGGATTTGAGGATCCCCATCGCACCCAGACCATCTGGCACAATCCAGGCTTTCAGCCCAAGCCAACACAAGGATTTGCGATGGGTAAAGCGGTGGAGTTTGCACTGGCTTCCGGCGTCGTGAACATCGAAAACGCCAAGCAGTACTATGCGCTTTTCCCCAATTTCTTCGCACTCGGCTCACCGACCCAGCCGTTCACACACTGCATCATGCCCATTGCGCCGAACAAATCACGTGGAGTTATCAGAATCTACTGGGCGGGCGAAGACCAGAGTGCAACCCAGCGCTTTTCCCGCGAATACAACACCGCCACGGCGATGGACATCCACGCCGAGGATCGCAGCGTTATCGAAGCCGGACAACGGGGGCTCGACAGCGGCGCACTGAAGCACATCCATTTCCAGTCTCAGGAAGTGCTGTGCAGGCACCTCTACACCCAGGTCGAACGCTACGTGACTGCCTACCAGCAGGAGCAATCAGCATGAGCACACAATATCTGCCCAAGCCCTTTGCGATTTTGGAACCCTTTTCACAGTACTGGGCTGCAAACACAGCCGCCGAACGTGCCGGCTGCCGCCTCAACGCAAATCCGCAGGAAAGAGAGGCCTTCTACAACGCGGTAAATCCCCTGCTACACGAGGCCCTTGCTTACCTGGACAACAAAGCGCCCCGCGACTTCAACGAACAGGAACACTGTCTGATGAAAATGCTGCTCAGCTTTGCCCATATTGCACTGGCAATTGAAGTGCAAGGGCCTGACGAAGATGCCCAAGGGACATTGCGCCGTCATATGACCATCACCCGTGCCGTCGCTGATCTATAGCCCATCTGACCGATACCGAGAGATAACAATGACAAAGGGATTTTCACTGGAAAGATTTTTTATTGGCAGCCTACTCAGCACAGGCTTCCTTCAACCCTTCGCGCTCGCCTACGATGCCGGGAGCGGTCGCAGTGCCGCTTTGGAAGAGGTTATCGTGACAGCGCAGAAACGCGAGCAGCGCCTGCAGGATGTACCGCTGGCAGTAACCGCGGTCGGGCGGGAAATGCTCGAGGATGCCGAAGTTAATACCATTGAAGATCTCACCAAGGTCATGCCAGCGGTACGTCTCACTCCCGACGGCAACACCAATGCAGGGTCGATCAACATGCGCGGCATAGGCACAAACGTTTTCAGCATTGCCATTGAACCCAATGTGTCGGTGATGCTGGACGGCGTTGTGCTGGCGCGCAACAGCCTGGCAAATTTTGATTTCGTCGACATAGAGCGCATCGAAATTCTGCGAGGTCCGCAGGGCACTTTGTTTGGCAAGAACGCCTCTGCAGGGCTCATTCACGTGCTAACCCGCGACCCATCCGACGACTTCGAAGCACGCCTACGCTATAGCTATGAGCAACCCGAAACATTCGCCGGCAATTTTTCCAAAATACAGCTCACCGGCAGTGGCGCCCTCACCGACACAAGCGCCCTGCGGCTGACCGGCTTTTACAAGGAACAGGCCGGCCACTACGAGGACATCGAACAGGACAATCACAACCCGGACTCCCGCCAATTCGGCGTGCGCAGCAAGCTACTTTGGCGTCTGAGCGAGCGATTAGAAGCACGCTGGAATCTCGAATTTGTGCAACGCAAAGGCGATAGCGCTGCCGTACCCTGGATTTCTGCCAACCCGCAACTGCGCGAACGCATGGAAACCATCGAACCCAGCCGCGAGAATATTCAGGTCAGAACACTAGGCAATAACCGTTCCGACAGCCGCGGTAATGCCAGCTCCCTGTCGCTCGACTGGGAACTCGACAATCACGTAATCACTTCACTGACCGGCCATCGCCAGGCAACCTACTACAGCGGCCAGAGCATTGCCGCACTGGACGGAAAGCGCACTGATCTGGTCACCAACCTCAGTCGTTACGATCTGAAAACGATCACTCAGGAACTGCGCATACTATCCACCCACAGCGACACGCTCGAATATACCGCAGGCGCGCTCTGGTTCGACAACGATATTAGTGAGGATTTTTATCGCGATCTTCAGGATCTCCCCGCACAATTTGCCGTTGGCAATGCAGTGCCAGCTACCGGTCAGCTGCTGCCGCAGGGACTGCTCGCCGGCATCGACGGCAACGACGGACTCAGTGCAGAAGCCTGGCGAAACTCGACGGTCACCACGAAAAATCTGGGCATTTTTGCCGAAGCGACGTGGCATTTGGCCGACGACTGGCACCTGACACTGGGCGGGCGATACATTGACGAGCAGGTCGATGTTAAGTTGTCTAACGCATCGCGACTGTCTCATACAAACAGTGGCGCTGCGTTGATTGAAGAGTCTTTCCCCCTCTCCTCCGCAACCGTCTCGGACACCACCGCCACCGGCAAACTGTCAGTACTGCACAACCTCAGCGACGACCACAATATTTACGCTTCAATTACCAGCGGTTACCGCGGCGCCGCTTTCGATGTGATTGCAGATGACGCCGCCAACGCACTGCGAAACCCGGTGGATCCAGAAAAGGCACTATCTTATGAAATCGGCGCCAAAACCCGCTGGCTCGACAATCGCCTGAGCCTCAACCTGACCGCTTTCCTGACCACTTTCGAGGATTTCCAGGCACAGGTTCGGGATCTGACTGATGCCACCTCCGTTGTCGCCTTTCGCCTAGACAACGCTGGAGAATTGAAAACCAGCGGAATTGAGCTTGAGTTTCAGTATAAACCCGCCCCGGAATGGACCATCACGGGTACCTACCTTTACAACGAAGCCATCTTTGAAGAGTTCATTACCCAGTGCTTCTACGGCCAGCAACCCGGCGAAGCCGGCGGGCGCGATGTGGACGGAGACGGTAGCTGTGACGAGCAGGATGTCAGCGGCGGTTCGCTTGCGAACGCCCCGGAACACAGCGCGACACTGTCCACACGTTATGACCACTACTTTGCCGGTGGTCAGTCGCTGTACGGCCAGCTAAGCGGCCGCTATCAAAGCCAGGTGCAGTTTTCCAACGAACAGCATCCGGGCGCTATAGAGGATGCATACCAATTGTGGGATTTACGAGCAGGCTGGCTAGGCGCCGGAGCAAAATTCGAGGCTGCCCTATACGTAAAGAACCTGTCCGACACATCCTATCTCGCCGTGATCACCCCGTTGAGCCTGGTGAACGACCGCCGCGACTACGTGGGCTTTGTTCCCGCCAGCGCGGATCGCACATTCGGTCTGTCGCTCGCCTATCGCTGGGGAAATTGACTCCATGGGTAGCACCCTCTGCCAAAACACAGGAACCCGCACATGCATCCCATTAGCGTTCACCATTTGACCGCCGCAGCGCTGTCACCAAAAGATTTTATCGATACCGTAGCTCGAGCCGGTGGCGAGGCAGTGTCGCTGTTTACCGATTCCCAGGGTGACCACTTCCCCTGTGTCCGTAGCGACAACGCCCGTGCGGTGGGCAAACAGCTGCGAGATACCGGCGTCGCTCTGATCAACATCGACGCCTTTATGCTTACGCCCACATCCGACATAAAGACATTTCGCGCAGATCTTGCACGTGGCGCTGAGCTCGGCGCCCGCAGCGCCACGGCGATAATTTTCGACGCCGACCGGAACCGGGGTAAAGACAATCTGCAGCGCCTGAGCGAAATCGCTGCAGAACTAGGCTTAAACATTGCCCTGGAGTTCATGCCGTTCGCTCCAATTGCGCGCAATCTGCGAGAAGCCGACCACCTTCTCGACGATATAGACGCGCCCAATCTCGGCATCACCGTCGATGTGCTGCACCTGATCCGCAGTGGCGGAACAGCGGCTGATTTGCCGGCAGTTTCGCCGCAGCGGATCACAACAGTGCAGCTATGCGACAGTGCCAGCATGGCAGTAACGACGGAGTATATCGAAGAGGCGGCTAGCCAACGGGGACTGCCAGGCGACAGGATTTTCCCGCTTGCGCAGATAATAGCAGCGGCTCCCGAATCCTGCGTACTTGAAATTGAATCTCCCCATAACCAGAACGACCCTGCACGTGCGCGAATCGAACAAGGGCTAGACTACCTGAAAACACTTAACTGAGATCAGGGCCCTGGGGCACCGATCTCAGTATGAATGGCGACTAGAAATTCCTTCTTGCTGTGATGCCGAAAGTACGGGGCTCACCGATAAAATCACCAATGCGTCCATTGCCGCCACGTCCCTGAATAGGCGGGGGGTCGAACTGGATTGGCGCATATTCAGTATCAGTCAGGTTTCTTGCCCAGGCTTCTACCACCCAATTCCTGCCGCTGTCTGCGACACTTAGCCTGCCGTTAACGACAGTATAGCCACCTTCCTCGAAATCCTTGTCGAGTGATGAATTTGAAAGGTAATCACCGGTGTAACGTGCATCCAGATGGGCGATGAAGATCAGCTTGTCGCTCAGCGGTGCCGTATAGGTCACACCCGCCGTTGCCGCCCATTCCTTGCTCAACCGGGCACCAGCGCGCTTGTTACCATCTGTTGTGGGCGCTACCGCGTCGATATTGGAATCGCTTGGATAAGTATTGTTGGTGTATACCACGGCACCGGTAACCGTTAGTCCCTCGGTTGCACGCCAGAGACTCTCTATCTCAACACCTTCGGAATCAATCTGATCAATACTGAAGGTCTTCAGTGTGATGCCGTCAAACTGACCCAACTGGTAATCCTCAAATTGCGAGTAGAACAGTGTGCCGTTAAGTGACAGCGTTCTGTCCAGCAAATAGGTTTTCATACCAAGTTCTATGGTATCGGCTTTTTCCGCATCAAACTCCAATGAATCGCCTGAACTGTTAAGTGGCAGAAGGCTAAGCCGGGTCTGGTTAAAACCGCCGCCTTTGAAACCGCGCGCAACGTTAATGAAGTACAAGGTATCGTCTTCAGCGGTATAGGCGAGTTTTACAGTACCGGTCAATTCCGTATCCTTGCGATCAGATTTATATCGCGCCGGCGTAATCAAAGGCCCGGTGATTGCAGCAATACCACACACAATGTCGCGCGCACCGTTATAAAAAGCCTGCGTTGCTGCAGGCGCTCCTGTCGCTGCAGCCGTCGCCGCGTTGGCTGCAGCGGCAGCGCACGGATTACCACCACCACCGCCAGGACCACTGCCGATGGCGCTGAAACGATTGACACTATCGATAGTGATGTCTTTTTCTTCACGCGTATACCGGGCGCCTACGGTTAATACGAGATTATCAGCCAGGTCAAAATCTTCCTGGGTAAAGATCGCGATGCTCTCGCTGTTCTGCTCGCTCTCATCGGCAATACCCTCGCCACTAATAAACTGCGCCTGTGCGCCACTACCACTTGGCACTGGGCCTTGCGGATAGGTCGTTGCTGCCTGATAAGCATTGGGCACCGAGGGGATGGCACCATTGACATAACGCTGTGCGTAAGCATTCATATCCGCCCCATAGCGCGGATTAAATTCGCCGCTAAGCACCTCGTCGGCATAGAAGAAACCAACCAGCCAGCTGCCACCGTCCCAGACACCCTGCCAGCGAAGTTCCTGCGTGAAAGTCTCAAACTTTTGCGAGCGAGGGCTTCCTTCTTCATAAAACAAGAGATCCGCGCCGCTGAAATCAACGTCGCCCTCAAGAACGATCTCCCACTCGCGATACGCAGTGATCGAGGTTAGCTGTGATTTTTCCAGATCCCAGCTTACTTCTGCCGAGAATCCCGCCTGTTCCATCTCCTCCGTTTGTTCCCGGCCGGACGTTACCGCGATATAACCGTCGTAAGGGTCTGCATCACTATCGAGCCCTCGGTCGCCGCGAGTATTAGGGAAGTTGGTTACATCTTCGAGCGGATTACCTTTTTGCGAACTCGGTGCCCCACAACACAATTCGCTTCGCTCGCTGTAATCCATAATAAATCGGGCTGTGACTGCATCGCTTGCATGCCAGAGGAACTGGCCCCGCAGCATATACCGGTCGCGATCGTTATAAGTGTCGCTACTGTTTATATCCTCCAGGTATCCGTCGCGCTCCGTCACCACCATGTCCAATCGCCCGGCAAGAGTATCTTCTATGATCGGAGCAGAGACTGCGCCACCAAACTGCATCAGATCATAGTTTCCCACCGTCAGCTCGCCATACCCTTCAAACTCTTCCATGTTGGGTTTTTTGGTAATGACGTGTATTAGACCTGCCGAAGTATTTCTGCCAAAGAGTGAACCTTGGGGGCCACGCAACACCTCAACGCGCTCAACCTCCCCAAGCTCGTCGATCGCAACGCCGGAGCGATTCCGGTAAACCCCATCGATAAAGACGCCCACAGAAGATTCCAGACCGGGATCTGTACCCAGTGTGCCGATCCCGCGAATACTGAGATTGCCGCTCGCGGAACTTTCGGTGCTGCCGAAACTGATAAACGGCGAGATTGCAGTAAGCTCACTAACATCCCGGATTCCCGACTGTTCCATTTGCGTGCTGGTATAGGCGGAGACTGCCACCGGAATATCGTTAATCGCCTGCTCACGCTTGGTCGCAGTAACAATAACTTCTTCTAGTATTCGGGACGACTGTTGCGCAAAGGATGGCACAGCCGTCAGCGTCGAAAATGTCAGAAAAACAGCAGCCGGGCGCGCCAGAGAACGTACACTTTTCATTATGGGCTTCCTTTGATAAGAAACTACCTTAACAAGAGTGTAGACCTATATTGAAAAAAGAGGTAAAAACCCGGCTAACATGCAAAAGCCAAAAACTGCAAAAAATCGTTTTATTTCATATAAAACAATGCGTTAAGGAAATACTCTTCACGCACCAAAAGCCCGTCAAAAACCCTTTTACCCAGGCCTGAAGGACGCCATCGTCAAACTCAGGCACGGCACGCATCATTAACCTTCCCGCTCCACGTCGTAACGTGCCAGATAACGTTCAAAGAGAGATTCCACATCCTTCGGTGTCAGGTCAAATTCGGCTAGTTTGTATTCGTGCTTGCCGAATTTGTCCTGCGGGTTATCGTCAATCCAGTTCTGCATTCCCTGTTCGGCGCCCGCCGTGAATTCATCCCCCAGTGCCCTATAGAGCGCCTTCATCGTCTCCAAAGGCTCACGCATCAGCTGCGAGTAATGGACATCAATGACGCGTTCTTCGCCAAACCTGTCACGGAAGTCCATGATACGGTCGGCGTGAAGCTTTGCCTGATAGGTGCAATTTTCCCGCACCCAATCTTTGTCAGTCCGTCCCATAAAGCCCAGATGAGCCAATGAAATGAGGCTGCAGAATGAACCGGTGGCGGTAAGCGGGTCGCGATGGGTCCAGATAAGTTTGGCATCCGGGTAAACGTTAAGCAGCGTTTCCAGCCATAGCGCATGGGACGGCATTTTTAGGTTCCAGGTGCCCGGAGCCTCAGCCTGCAATACCTGTAGGAACTTTTTGTGGTATTGATAGGCGGAAGTCATATCCGTCTGTTCCAACAACCAGTCCCGATAGTTTGGTAGCTTGCCGCGCGATTCCAGCATTAGTGTCTTGAAATCATGGGCCATAAAGTACACGCATTCATTCGGGTAGATCGCAGAACTACGATAGTACTTCCCCATTTCAGGAGCGGCGGCCAGTAACTCCTTTTCCATTTTAAGCCGTTCCACAGCACGAGGATCGGTGTACAAGGTTTTAGATGTCGCCGGCGGCACCGGATCGTCAATCTCCCAGGTTAGCGGGGAGCGTCGCGCGGGGTCTGCTGCAAGCAAGTTACTGAGTAGAGTCGTGCCGGTGCGTGGCACACCGAACACAAACACCGGATTTTTGATGGGGCGATCAAGTAACTCTGGGCGCTTGGCGAGATAATCTGTAATTTTCAAGCGATTGGCGAGCACCTGAACTATTGATTCTTCAAAGCGCTGCACACCGCGCTCGGGCATTGCGTTCTTGTTCGCATCGCTAATAAGAATATCCAGCCCCTCGCGGTAGCTGTCACTGTCAAAGTTTTCCAGTCCGGTAGCCTGATGGGCCTTTTCTATTAACGCGTCAGCATTCATCGGTTGTGTCATGGCTCCACCTTATTACAATCTTTCGTTGGGTCATCTGAATATTAACTAGCACGCCATTAATCCTATTCAGCACGAACCCAAGCGGCAATAAAAGTCGGTGACGACAATGGGCCACTGTATAGTTGAATAGCCTTATTGAACTATTTCAAACACCTGCTGGCCAACCCTCGATGAATGTGGCCAATCGCCGCTACCAGGGCCAGACTTCGATATCAGTCCAGCTTGAGCAGAAGCGCTCACTGAGAAAGACTAGGCTTCTAGATTTTCCGATATAACGGTGGGAGCAATTCAGTATGTCAAAGGGACTTTTTGATCTAAGCGGGAAGGTAGCTTTAGTTACTGGCGGTAACAGCGGCCTCGGACTGGGTTTTGCCCGGGGCATCGCCAAGCAGGGCGGCGACGTGGTGATCTGGGGTCGGTCGGAAGAAAAGAACGCGAAGGCTGTTGAAGATCTTAAAACGTACGGCGTTAAGGCATCATCGCAATCGGTAGACGTATCTGACCAAAACGCTGTGATCGCCGGCTTCGACGCTATTATGAAAGAATACGGGCGCATTGATACCGTGATTGCCAACGCCGGCATGCCGCCCAATTCCCACTCCATTCTCACCACCACCGCCGAGGAATATCACACCATTCTCGGCACCAATATGCACGGTGCCTTTTACACGCTCCAGGAAGGCGCAAAACAGATGGTCAAGCGCGCCGAAGCTGGTGAGCCCGGTGGCTCACTGGTGTTTTGCGGCAGCCTGTCGATGCTGCAAGGCATTCCCGGTATCGTCGGTTACTCGGCCGCCAAAGGCGGCATCGGCGCGGTGATTCGCAGCATAGCAACAGAGTTAGGAAAGCACGGCATCCGCGCCAACACCATTGCACCGGGTTATATCAAAACCGGTTTTTCCGGTGGTCGAGACGACGGCTCGATCCAGCCCGCTGAAGAATGGTCGGATATCGACAAGTTCTTTGCCTCTAAGGCTGCCATTGCCCGCCCTGGTTTTGCTGCCGATTTTGAAGGCATCGCGGCCTATCTCGCGAGCGATGCCTCAAGCTGGCACACCGGGGACACCATTGTGATCGACGGTGCGGCGCTGATAAATTTGTAAGGGAGCATGGTCATGCGTGTACTCAACATTCATGAAGTGAACGACGTGCGGCTCGATCCCTACGAGGTTCCAGAGCCAGGGAAAAATGACGTAATCATCAAAGTGAAGGCCTGCGGCATCTGCGGCAGCGATCTGAGCTATATCAAAATGGGCGGCATCATGCGCAAGCCCGACGGTGTAACCGCACTGGGACATGAAGCAGCCGGCGAGATCCTTCACGTGGGAGAAGACGTTGAAGGAGTCTGTATCGGCCAACGGGTTATTATCAACCCGATGCAGACTCCAAGTTTTATTGGCAGTGGTGGCCCGGAAGGAGCTTTCACGGAACAGCTATTGGTGCGTGAAGCCCGCCTCGGCGACAGCCTGTTGCCGATACCTGACGGGATTCCCTACGACATTGCCGCACTGACCGAGCCACTGTCTGTGGCTCTGCACGGCGTCAACCGCTCGCAGGCCACGGCTGGCGAAAATGTTGTGGTGTTTGGCTGCGGCCCGATCGGATTGGGTATGGTGCTGTGGCTGGTCGACAAGGGCGTCAACGTAGTGGCGCTGGATCTGGCCACCGAGCGTCGTGAACGCGCGCTGGCACTCGGCGCACAGGCTGCCTTTGATCCCACTCGCGTCGACCTCAAGGCAGAGCTCACCAAACTGCACGGCGCTGCGCGTACCCTGACCCGCGACGCGGTAGGCACCGACGCTTTCATCGACGCCGCCGGCGCGCCGAATATACTCAACGACGTCATCGGCATGGCCAAAATGCATTCCCGATTGGTGATTACAGCAGCGTATATGAAGCCGGTGGAGATCAGTCTGGGCGCTATGTTGACCACAGAGATGACCATTACTACAGCCATGGGCTACCCGGATGAGATGCCAGAGGTTGTCGCGGCCATGCCGCGGCTGCGTGAAAAACTAGCAGGAATGATCAGCCACCACTATCCTCTGGACGACATTATCGAGGCACTGCAAGTAGCAGCCACGCCGCAGTCGGCAAAGGTAATGATTAACATCAATAATGACTAATCTCTCACGTCGACGTTCTCGCGTTGACAGAGGGCCGATACGAAAGACTATTCAACAGGCGCAGCGATGAGCAGCACAGATCAGAAACCCGCCCTTGCCGCCCTGGTACAGGCAGGAGAGCAGCAGACCGAAGCCGAAAAAATCACCGATACCATTTATATGGTTAAGGATATTTCCAATCTATACCTGGTAAAAACCGACGACGGCGACATCTTGATTAATGCGGGCTTTATGGGCAGCGCAGAGCGCAATAGGAAACTGCTAGCACCGTTGCGCAGTGGACCGCTGCACGCCATATTTCTGACTCAGGCCCACGCAGATCATTTTGGCGGTGTGCCGCCCCTGAAGGAATCTGACACCAAAATCGTGGCGCAGGAGAGCTTTGCGGAGACCCAGTCGTTTTTCGAGGTGCTGAAGCCTTATCTGGGGAGCCGGTCCGGAAAGCTCTGGGGTGGCACCATCAAACGCCGCAGTGACCCGGTGCCCCATATTGTTCCCGACATAACCTTTGAAAAGCGCATTGATCTGAACTACGGCGGCCGCCGCTTTGAGGCCATCGCCACCCCCGGCGGCGAAGCCCCAGATGCCATGGTGGTATGGCTTCCCGATGACAGAACCGTATTTACCGGCAATCTGTTCGGGCCGGTATTCATGTCCGTGCCTAACTTTAACACGGTGCGCGGTGACAAGCCGCGCCTCGCCAGCCGTTTTCTGGAATCACTCGATACCGTACGCAAGCTCGGCGCCGAGTTGTTGATCACAGGTCACGGAGAACCTATCCGCGGCAAGGTTAAAATCCAGACCGATCTCGACAAACTCTACGACGCCGTCAGCTACCTTCGCGACGAGACCATTGCCGGCATGAATGCGGGGAAAGATGTGCATACGCTGATGCGCGAAATCACGCTGCCGGAGCACCTGAGACTGGGCGAATTCCACGGCAAGGTGAACTGGGCGGTCAAATCCATTTGGCACGAATTGTCTGGCTGGTTTATGTACGATTCCACCACCTCGCTCTACGGTGTGCCACGCGACAGCGTGCACAACGATCTGGCTGAACTGGCCGGAGGTGCTCATGCGCTAGCCACCCGTGCGCGGCAGAAAGTGAACAACGGGGCACCACTGGAAGCCCTGCACCTGCTGGATATCGCATTGGACAGCGAACCAAACTATCGCGAAGCATTGGTAGTAAAAAAAGCAGCTCTGGAACACCTGCTGGAGGCGTCCGGTGGCAGCAACCTCAGTGAAGTAATGTGGTTGAAGTCTGAAATTTCGCTGGTGGAAAAGGTCATTGAAGAATCGAACTGAGATCACCGGCTGGCGCATTTACACCGATTCTCTGTGACGAGTCAGTCGGAGCCTAGCTCACGCATAAGCTCTGAACCTGCTGCAACGATCAAGAGCAAACCAAGGGCGGTTCCTAAAAGGATATATCCTACCGTGCTCCCACCACTTTCAGCTCGTTTCTCTATCTTCTGAATTTGAGAGAACGAGAAGAAGACACTCCCGGCAGGAGATTTAACATACAGACCTTCAGGCGTCGCTGCCACAAAGGTTTCAATGCGTTTGCCACCATCCACTAGCGTAATAACCAGTTCGTCACCGACGCCGATATTCTGTTGAATTGAGCGATACGATACTGGGATAACCGGCTTAAGCGAGGTGCACCCTACTAACGCAAACAGCATCATAATGACTATGATTCGGTCTACAATTATATTGCCACGAAACCGACGACAACAATAAGGCTCGCAAGATCGGTTTTTCATAATCTTAGTCCTAGTGGTTTCAATTAGGATCAACTATAGTTATATGCCACACGATTTCTTTCCAACGATTTGAGATCGAAGAGGAGATTTCGCCAATCAACTGCAAACAAAACCTTAAAGTTGCAATTAAAATTTACTGTACCTATCAAGATTCCCAACTTCCAATCGCGCCATCCCAGCAATTTATGAATTTCATTCAGAAGCGGCGCTGCGCCATCTCATCACTAAATCACTATGGTTTTGTTTGGACTACTCGCCTGATACGTTGCCACCGCTTTATACTGGTGGTTCGGAATCTTGACACGACAAACAAAACGAACCGCTGTATAACAATCTTCTGGGGCGAAGTTTGTTAACAAACATAGTCTTAACCAATGATGATGAGATTGAAAACTGCTGAATCATTCCCGCCCCGGCAGAGCTATACCCA
>NZ_JBFJTH010000024.1:0-31826 GCF_041625495.1 Litorivivens sp.
AAGTTTGGGCGTCGTAAATCCCTGTCTATTCTGGTTGCGGGGCTGGCAGTGGGTTATATGCTGTTGAGTCAGATAACCTCTGGCTGGCCGATTGTGCTGGCGGTATTGGCAACCATGATGTGTTCCTTCTTCGTGCAAGCCGGTGAAGGCGCCGTGTTTGCGATTGTGCCCCTGGTCAAACGGAGCATGACTGGGCAAATTGCGGGTATGACAGGTGCCTACGGTAACGTGGGTGCGGTAATCTACCTTACAGCGCTTTCGTTTGTGGATTCCTCGTCATTCTTCATGTTGATTGCGGCATCGGCGGCCTTGGTGTTTATTGCGGTGCAATTCCTCGAAGAGCCGCAGGGCCATATGGCAGAAATCAACGACGACGGTTCGGTGGAACTAATTGAAGTTACCTGATTACCCTTAGCGCTATTTTATTCAGCGCGCCGGTGGTCCTGAGAGGATCGCCGGCTTTCGCGTTCATAGACGGGAATACATCATGCATCTAGACGGTACGTTGAAATTCACGCTGGGCCAGGCAACCTATGCCGGTATTAAAAGCGAGAATGAAGACAGTATTGGTATTCGTATTCCAGAGGGACATTTGCTAACCACAAAGGGTGCAGTGGCAATTATTGCCGATGGTGTGTCGGCGGCTGAGGCGGGCAAGGAAGCCAGCGATACGTGTGTTACCTCATTCTTGTCAGACTATTTTTCCACGCCAGAATCGTGGACAGTTAAAAAGTCCACACAGCAGGTCCTTAATGCTCTGAACCGATGGCTCTATGGACAGGGACAGCGCTTTCTTCAGGCGGAAAAGGGCTATGTATGTACGCTTAGCCTGGTAATTTTCAAAAGTCGGACCGCACATATTTTTCATGTGGGCGATACTCGCGTGTATCGCTATCGCCATGGAGAGCTGGAGCAGCTTACCCGGGATCACGCGACACGCATTAATAAGGAACAATCCTACCTGACCCGTGCGATGGGCCTGGATATGTGGCTCGACGTGGACTATCGCAGTGTCGATATGGAAGCCGGTGACATCTTCCTGCTGACCTCGGACGGTGTTCATGATTTTATCAGCAGGGCTGAGATTAAAGATCGGCTCGGGCATCTCACTGATAACCCCGAGGAAGACTGTAACGCGATGATTACCAGCGCGTTGGAGCATAGCAGTCACGATAACCTGAGCGCACAGATCATCCGGGTGGATGCTCTGCCTGCGGGTGAGGCGGATGATGCTTTTCTCAGGCTGACAGATTTGCCGTTTCCGCCGCCGTTAAATGAGGGCGCTATTGTTGATGGCTTTCAGATTGTGCGCGAATTGCATGCCAGTTCCCGCAGTCAGCTTTACGAAGTGGTTGATACGCGCAGTCGCGAAGGCGCGCGTTATGTAATGAAAACGCCCTCGGTTAATTTCCTGGATGACCCGGCCTATATTGAACGCTTTATCATGGAGAGCTGGATTGGCAGGCGCATCGATTCTCCGAATGTGGTTCGGGTGCTTGAAGATGATAGGGAAAAGAGTTGTCTCTATTATGTGGCGGAATATGTCACGGGGGAGACGCTTGATCATTGGATGAAGCGTCATCCAAAACCTAATATCCACAGCGTCATCGATATAGCAGAGCAGCTAGTGCGCGGCCTTCGTGCTTTTCACCGGCGCGATACTCTGCACCAGGATATCAAGCCCGCTAACATCATTGTCGACGACGAGCAACGTGTGACGTTGGTGGATTTCGGATCCTGCTTTGTGGGTGGCATTGCCGAGATTTCCACCGCTTTCGAGCGCGATGACATTCTCGGTACCGCGCAGTACTCCGCCCCCGAACAGATTCTCCGACGCCAGGTTACTGCGGCGGCGGACCAGTTCTCGCTGGCCGTTGTGCTTTATGAAATGCTTACCGGGCAAATGCCTTTCGAAGGTCAGCTTGAACGTTGTAACAGTGTTAGCGCCTATGCCCGACTGAACTATATTCCCGCATACCATTACAACCCGCTGGTGCCAGTATGGATGGACGCCAGTATTCGCAAGGCCTTGAGTATTACACCCGAGCTGCGCTATCAGGATATTTCCGAGTTTCTACACGATCTGCAAAACCCCAACAGTGAGTTTATGCAGCAGGTCAGCCGTCCGCTGGCGCAGCGAAACCCCCTGAGGTTTTGGCAGGCTGTGGCTGCGTTGCTTTTTATCACGCAACTGCTGACGCTCGCCGTATTTCTGTAGTTTTCCCTCACTTGGCGCCTGAGCTTCTAGAGCAACAGCATCCGTTTAGTGCGCGGTACGCACCAAAAAGTAAGCGCGTCATTTTTGGATATTGCCTCATTTCGGGGCGCGAGGTGGCTAGGGAAGTCACCGATAGCGCGTAACCCTCGTTTTTAACCGTTTTTCCACGTTATTTGACAGTTTTCGGTACTTGGCACACTAGTTGCTCATAGCTATGTAGTGCACACCTAACGCCTGAAATATGTTGTTTGGAACTGCGAATTTTTGAAATAGCTTCTTGATAGGGGAAAACCGATGAAGAGATCGATGTACACATCGCTGGTGCTCGCTAGTCTGGCCGCGCCAATGCCGACTATGGCGGATAGTCTAACTGACGCAATTACTGGCGGTAAGACGTCGGGCGACTTCCGTTTGCGCTATGAGGAAGTAGACCAGGACAACACCTTGAAAAACGCCTCGGCTCTAACGTTGCGTACGCGCCTTGGATACACCACGGCGGAACTTGAAGGTTTTTCAGCCACGGTCGAAATGGAAGATGTGCGAATTGTCGGTGGGCAAGATTCCTACACAGTTGGGCCTGCGGGTTTTAAGGTTGGCGAGCATTCCGTAGTGGCCGATCCTGAGGTTACTGAGTTAGACCAAGGTTTTGTGAAGTACAAAAAGGGTATGTTTACAGCTAAGGTTGGTCGTCAGGTTATCACATACGATGGTCATCGATTTGTGGGGCATGTTGGTTGGCGCCAGGATCGACAAACTTTTGACGCTGCACGTTTTGACCTGAAGCCAATGGAAGGTGTGAGTCTAAGTTATGCCTACCTGAATCAGCGCAACCGTATTTTCGCCGAAGCGGCTGACTTCGACTCCAAGGATCACTTGCTCAATGCCGCTATCGATACGCCTATCGGTAAGTTGGTGGTGTACAGCTATATGCTGGAGGTTGACAATGGAACCGATAACGCGCGCGATACAGTGGGGGCAAGTCTCAGCGGTGGCGTGGATGTTGGGAAGGCGAAGCTTCTCTATACCGTTGAATTGGCCAGTCAGGAGTTTGAGGCCGGTGCAATAGATCGCGATGCGGATTACAGCCTGATAGAAGGTGGCGTAAGCGTTTCCGGTATCACGGGTAAAGTTGGGGTGGAAACGCTGGGTTCTGATGACGGCCTTTATGGTTTTACCACCGAGTTGGCAACACTGCATAAATTCAATGGTTGGGCGGATATGTTTCTGGGGACACCAGCAACTGGTTTGGTGGACAGTTATGTCTCCGTTAGCGGAAAACTGCTCGGCGGCGGCTGGTCTGTCACCTACCACGATTTTACCGCCGATGAAGATACGCCCACGCTCGACAACTACGGTTCGGAGCTTGATATCTCCTACGCCCGTAAGTTTGGTAAAAACTACAATGCCGGCGTGAAATATGCCGACTACAGTGCAGACGACTTGTTTGTGGATACCAAGAAACTTTGGGTTTGGGTTGGTCTGAGTTTCTGAGGAAGGGAGTTCTCTACGTTGGCCCGCGATTGCGGGCTTTTTTTTGCGTGTCGGCTGGCAAGCAAGCCGGGCTGAGACATGGTGGGGTTGTCCTGTATGGTATGGCACCGTAGCTTGCTCTGGCTTTTCGTATCAGTGCAGCGATGTGAGTTGCTTGCAGTGATATGTGGAATAGTGCTGCCTGACGTCTGGTGCTACCATGCCGTGATCTCAGACTAACCGGACAACCATGCACATACACATACTAGGCATTTGTGGCACGTTTATGGGCGGCGTTGCGCTGCTGGCTCGGGAGTTGGGCCATACTGTCACCGGCTCTGATGCCAACGTCTACCCTCCCATGAGCACACAGTTAGAAGAACAGGGCATTGCCCTAATGGTAGGCTATGATCCGGCGCACCTTGAGCCGACACCGGATTTGGTTATCGTGGGTAACGCGCTGTCGCGGGGCAACCCGGCCGTTGAGCACGTGTTAAATCGCGCTATTCCGTATATCTCGGGTCCGCAGTGGCTGGGCGAGCAATTTCTTCAGGGGCGCTGGGTGGTTGCTTGCGCCGGCACCCACGGTAAAACCACCACCAGTAGTATGGTCGCCTGGATTCTGGAAAATCTGGGCTATGAGCCAGGCTTTCTGATTGGTGGAATACCCGGTAATTTTGGCTTGTCTGCGCGCGGCGGCGGTGGCCGGTTTTTTGTCATCGAGGCCGATGAATACGATACTGCTTTTTTTGATAAGCGCTCAAAATTTGTTCACTACCGCCCGCAAACGGCTGTGCTGAATAACCTGGAATTTGATCACGCCGACATTTTTCCCGATCTTGCGGCCATACAGCGCCAGTTTCATCATCTGGTGCGCACCGTGCCCGGTATCGGGCGGATTATCGTGCCTGAGGGCGACACAGCGTTGGCCGAGGTGCTGGCGAAGGGGTGTTGGAGCGAGCAGGTGCAGGTGGGAGACGCCGGTGGGCAGGCACAGTGGCAGGCTGAACCTCTGGCGGACGACCACTCCCATTTTCGGGTCACCCACAAGGGCCAGCAGGCCGAGCTGCAGTGGTCATTGACGGGGCGACACAATATGTACAACGCCCTGGCTGCGATTGCGGCAGCGCACCACGTGGGTGTAACACTGGCGGACGCGGTAATGTCGCTGGCGTCATTTGCGGGTGTTAAGCGGCGCATGGAGTTGCGCGGTACGCCCTCTGGTGTTGCGGTGTACGACGATTTTGCACATCACCCGACAGCGATTTCATCTACTTTGGATGGCTTGCGTAAGAAGGTGGGCGACGCGCGCATTTTTGCCGTGATCGAACCTAGATCCAACACCATGCGTTTGGGACAGCATCGTGCAGCGCTGGCAACGTCAACTGCGATGGCGGATGAAGTGTTTTGGTTTGCGCCGACCGATCTGGATTGGTCGCTCGATGATGTGATCGCGCAATCGCCAGTTCCGGCGGCTGTGCTTGGCAATATCGACGAGATTGTGGCGCGTTTGCGTGAGCGCGTGTGCTCGGGTGATCATGTGGTGATTATGAGTAATGGCGGTTTTGGCGGTATACACCAGAAGCTTCTGGATACGTTGGCGGATTAAATAGGCATGGTGGAAAACGTAAAACGGGTAACACTGGCCATGACGGGCGCTTCTGGCGCGCCCTACGGATTGCGCCTGCTCGAATGTCTGCTGGCGCAGGGTGTTGAAGTACATTTTATGATATCGAAAGCGGCGCTGATGGTGGTAGCCATGGAAACCGAGCTGGCGCTACCTGACAAAACTGGACCATTGGCTAAAAAATTGCGTGAACAGTTTGCTGTTGATGCGTCGCAACTGCGGGTCTACGGTCGCGAAGAATGGACCGCCCCCGTTGCCTCTGGGTCAGGCGCCCCGTCAGCGATGGTGATCTGCCCCTGCAGTACCGGCACACTGTCGGCGATTGCCACAGGCGCCAGTAATAACTTGATTGAACGCGCGGCGGACGTAGCCCTCAAAGAGCGGCGGCAGCTTATCCTGGTGCTCAGGGAGTCGCCGCTATCGAGTGTTCATTTGCAAAATATGCTCACGCTCAGTCAGGCCGGGGTAACGATCATGCCGGCCAGCCCGGGGTATTATCACAAGCCGGTTTCGGTGGGCGAGATGGTGGACTTTATGGTTGCCCGGGTGCTGGATCACCTTGGGCTGGCGCAAACCCTGATTCCCCGATGGGGCGAGTAAGGCGGCACCGCCAAAGTAGGGGATGGCCTACAAGGGGATTGCCAGATGGGCATTCTCCTGCGATAACGCACAGCGCAAGGCCTGCACTGCAGGCGCACAATAATAGTTGGGGAGTTTGAATGAGCAGTGTATTTATGGGCTTCTATGAGCGGGTTGTGATGCGACGACCGGGATTGATTTTACTGGTCGTAGCCGTTCTCATTGGCGGCCTGGCGAGCTTTTTGCCGAACCTCAAGCTCGATGCTTCTTCTGATTCTCTGGTATTGGAGGGCGATAAGTCGCTCAAGTTTTACCGGGAAATCAGTAAGCGCTTCGCAACCGAAGATTTTCTGCTGGTGGTATATCAGCCCGATGGGGAGCTGATGTCTGATCACTCTTTGCAAGAGATCGGCCGTTTGCGTGATGAGCTGGCAGCCTTGCCAGCGGTATCGTCGGTTGTATCCATCCTCGATGTGCCCCTGCTGGATAGTCCCCGGGTGAGCCTCACCGATGTTGCGGGTGGCCGGATTCCCATGCTCAAGCACGAGGATACCGACCGCGAACTGGCGCTGCAGGAACTGTCCAGCAGCCCCTTGTATAAATCCCTGCTTACCAGTGCCGATGCCACCACCACGGGCCTGCAGGTCAATATAAAACGCGATGAAACCTACCAGCGTCTGCTGGAGAATCGCGAAAGCCTGAAGGAAAAACGTGCAGAGCAGGGCCTGACAGCGCTGGAAGAGCGTGAGCTGGAGGTGGCCGAGCAGGCGTTCCAGGACTACCTGCCCACTGCTCAGGCGGCGATGACGGAGCTGGTGGCCAGTGTGCGGTCGATTCTCGACCGTTATCGCGATGATGCCACCCTGTATCTCGGCGGGGTGCCAATGATTGCCGCGGATATGATTGCCTTTGTGCAGAGCGATCTGGTGGTTTTTGGCACTGGAATTATTCTGTTTATTGTCTTTCTTCTGGTGGTCATTTTTCGCAGCGTGATCTGGACGCTGCTGCCGCTGGCAACGTGCGTGCTGTCGGCGCTGTTTATGCTGGGCTTGCTGGCCATGCTTGATTGGCGGATGACCGTCATTTCATCCAATTTTGTCGCCCTGTTGTTGATTATTACGTTGTCGATTTCCATCCATCTGGTTGTCCGTTACCGGGAGCTGGCGGCGAATCATCTGGACTGGGATCAGCGAACGCTGGTGGCAGAAACGGTGGGTCAAATGGCCAAGCCCTGTTTCTACACTGCATTGACGACGCTGGTGGCGTTTATGTCGCTGGTGGTCAGTGGTATTCGTCCGGTTATCGATTTTGGCTGGATGATGACCATCGGTGTGGTGGTGGCATTAGTGCTGACCTTTATCGTGCTGCCCTGTGTGCTGTTGTTGCTGAAGCAGCCCCTGCGAAGCCGCGATGCGGACAACAGCAAAGGCTTTACCCTGCGGTTTGCGGCAGTGGCCGAGCATCACGCCGCAACCATTGCACTGGTGGCGGGCGTATTGCTGGTGACCAGCCTGTGGGGCATCAGTCGGTTGGAGGTGGAGAACCGGTTTATCGATTATTTCGATGAGAGCACGGAAATATACCAGGGTATGGAAATTGTTGATGCCAAACTGGGGGGTACCATTCCGCTGGATATCATCATCAACGCGCCTAAGATTGAGCCTCAGGAAAGTGACGAATTCAGTGATGATTTTGCCGACGATTTCAGCGACGACTTTGGTGATGACTTCGGCGATGATTTTGGCAGCAGTGCGGCGCCTGCTTCTCACTGGTTTACGATTGCCGGGTTGGAGCGCATAAAGTCCGTTCACGATTATGTAGATAGCCTGGATGAAACCGGCAAGGTCTTGTCGCTCGCCACGCCCTATGAGCTGGTGAAAATGATCATGGGCGACGATATTGATGACCTTCAGCTGGCGCTGGTGGAAAAATCTCTGCCGGCGGACATCAAGCAGATTGTGGTCGATCCCTATCTGGCGAAAGAAACGGACCAGGCGCGCATTTCCGTGCGGGTTATGGAAACCAGTCATACCCTTAAGCGGGCTGAGTTGTTAGAGCAAGTTCGCAACCATCTTGTTGAAGACATGGGATTTGCGGAAGATCAGGTGCAATTGACTGGCATGTTGGTGCTTTACAACAATATGTTGCAGAGCCTTTATAAATCCCAAATCTTGACTTTGGCGGCGGTATTCGTCGCCATACTGGTGATGTTTCTGGTGCTGTTCCGATCATTGAGTCTGGCGCTGATTGCACTGGCGCCCAATATGCTGGCGGCGGGGCTGGTGCTGGGGGGTATGGGACTGTTTGGCATTCCGCTGGATATGATGACCATTACCATTGCCGCTATCACCGTGGGTATTGGTGTGGATCATGCCATCCATTATGTGCATCGCTTTCGCACCGAATTTCCCAAGGATCGCAATTACCTGGCCACCATGTACCGCTGCCACGGCAGTATCGGCAAGGCCATGTACTACACCTCGGTGATCATCATTTTTGGCTTCTCCATTCTGGCGTTGTCCAACTTCACCCCGAGCATTTATTTCGGTTTATTGACCGGTGCGGCCATGTTGGCGGCCCTGATGGGTTCGATGCTGCTATTGCCACGCCTTATTATTTTCTTTAAACCGCTGGGCAAGGGCGAGCATGGCTGATACAGAACTCGCGCTGTTCCCACTGGGAACCGTATTGCTGCCGGATGGGCGCCTGTCGCTGCAGATTTTTGAGCAGCGCTATCTGGCTCTGGTGCGAGATGCCATGAAAGGTCAGCGGGAGTTTGGCATTGTACTGCTTACGCAGGGCCGTGAAGTGGATCGCCCTGGGGTAAATACGCGCTTTGAATCAACAGCGGTCACCGCACGAATTGTGGACTGGGATTCGCTGCCCAATGGCTTGCTGGGTATCGTGGTTGAAGGGGAGCGCCGCTTCAGTATCGGCAATGCGAGGCAACAAGCCGACGGCCTGTGGCTGGCCGACGCCACCTTCTGGGACGAAGAGCCCTATGTGCCGCTCCCGGAAGAGCACGCTGAGTGGACCGAGTTGCTGCAGCGTCTGGCGGAGCACCCCCACGTGCAGCGACTTGGCATTGACGTGGAAACCCGCGATGCCACCCGCCTGAGCAACCAGCTGGCGCAACTCTTGCCCTTGCCAGAGGCAGACCGCTACACGCTGCTGACCCTGCGTGACCCGATAGACCGGCTCGATGCTATCCACGAATTGCTGCTGAAGTACGAAGAGTAGCAACTCGGGCCTTCTGGGCATGGTAATGACGTTGTCGGCGTGTTCCCGCTATAATGCCCGGCTTGATTTTCCACGCTTTCAGGAACACATGACTATTCAGGACTCCGAGATAAAGAGCGGCACGGTGCAGGATGCGATGATCGCCATGGGCCGGCAGGCGCGCGCAGCGTCGCGGATCATGGCCGCTGTGGGCACTGCCGAGAAGAACGCGGCTCTGTTGGCGATAGCTGAGGCGGTCGATGCTGCGCGCGCTGCAATTGCCGAGGCCAACGCCAAAGATCTGGCTGCGGGTCGGGACAGCGGTCTGGACGACGCGCTGCTGGACCGTCTGGAGCTCACGCCGGCGCGTATCGACGGGATGATCGAGGGGCTGCAACAGGTCGCGGCCTTGCCTGATCCGGTGGGTGAAATCAGTGAATTGAACTATCGGCCAAGCGGCATTCAGGTGGGCAAAATGCGCGTGCCGCTGGGTGTTGTCGGCATTATTTATGAATCTCGACCTAATGTGACGGCAGAAGCGGCCAGTCTTTGCCTGAAGTCGGGCAACGCGGCTATTCTGCGCGGAGGTTCGGAAGCCATCCACTCCAATCAGGCGATTGCCGAATGTCTTCGCGCGGGGCTGGCCAAGGCGGGACTGCCGGAAACTGCAGTGCAGGTGGTCGCCACGACAGATCGCGCAGCAGTTGGTGCCCTGATTACCATGCCCGAGTTTGTGGACGTGGTGGTTCCGCGCGGCGGCAAGGGCTTGATCGAGCGTATCTCCCGCGATGCCACCGTGACCGTGATTAAACATCTCGATGGTATCTGTCACGTCTATATTGATGACGACGCCGATGCAGACAAGGCGCTGGCTATAGCCGTTAACGCCAAAACCCACCGCTACGGCACCTGCAATACGATGGAGACCCTGCTGATTGCGCAGAGTCGTGCTCAGGCATTGTTGCCGGTGATCGCACAGCAGATGCAAGAAAAAGGGGTGGAATTGCGCGGTTGCGAGCGCTCCTGTGCGCTGGTGCCGGCGATGGCTGCGGCGGAGGAGAGCGACTGGGCGACGGAATATCTGGCGCCAATTCTGGCCGTACGTGTGGTAGATGGGCTGGATGAGGCTATCGAGCACATCAACCGCTGGAGCTCCCAGCACACCGATGCCATTGTCACGGAAAACTACAGCAAATCGCGGCGTTTTCTGCGCGAGGTGGATTCCAGCTCGGTAATGATCAATGCTTCCACCCGTTTTGCCGATGGATTTGAGTACGGACTGGGGGCTGAAATTGGTATTTCCACCGACAAAATACACGCTCGTGGCCCGGTTGGCCTCGAAGGTTTGACGTCGCAGAAGTACATCGTGTTTGGCGACGGTCACATTCGCCAGTAGCATGTTTGCACTCACGTGAACTTACCGGCGATCGCAATTCTGGGTGGAACCTTTGACCCGGTTCATATCGGACATGTGCGCAGCGCGCAGGAGCTGTGCCATCGGCTCGGCCTGAATCAGTGTTTGCTGGTACCCTGTCATTTGCCGCCCCATCGTGAATCCCCGCAATCCAGCGCCGACCATCGCCTGCAAATGGTGGAGTTGGCCGTGGCGGGAATTGACGGCCTGGCGGCCGATGATCGCGAATTGCGCCGCAGCGGCCCATCCTATACGGTCGACACACTGGCTGAAATACGGGCGGAACAGGGCGCAGCCGTCAGCGTGAATTTTGTCATGGGGTCTGATGCCTACAACAATCTGCACACCTGGAGTCGCTGGCAATCGCTGTTTGAGTTTGCCAATGTGGTGGTGATGCATCGCGATGGTTTTCGCGAAACGCCTGTTCCAGAAGTGAGGGACTACGCGGCCACGCGCCTGGTAGACCCGGAGCGGTTGAAGGATATTTCTCATGGCGCGATGGCTCACGTCGCGCTGACGCCTTGGCCTCAATCCGCCACCCAGGTTCGAGAGTACCTTCAGCGTGGCGTAATTCCCGGCGATTCGCTGCCCGCAGGCGTCGCCGACTATATCAAGCAACACCGACTTTATTTTGGTGAACCGGAGAATGCAGACAAAGCATGAAATCTGAGCAATTGGTCAATCTGGTCAAAGAGGCCCTGGACGACGTCAAGGCACGGGACATTGTGGCGCTCGACGTGCGCGCAATGACCGGTGTGACCGACTATATGGTGGTGGCCAGTGGCACGTCCAATCGTCATGTGAAGTCACTTGCCAACAACGTGATCGTTGAGGCGAAGCAGGCTGGTGTTCAGCCCCTGGGTATGGAGGGCGAAACGGTGTCTGAATGGGTATTGGTGGACTTTGGCGACGTGGTGGTTCATGTCATGCTGCCCGAGGCGCGAACCTTTTACGATATTGAGCGGTTGTGGTCAGTGCCCGCCGGCGGTGACAGCGGGAATGCGAATTAAATTGCTGGCCGTGGGCACCCGCATGCCTGACTGGGTGGAAGCGGGGGTCAACGAGTATCGCAAACGGCTGCCTGCAGAGTTCAGTCTGGAAATTCAGGAAATAGCTCTGGCCAAGCGTGGCAAAAATCCCGATATCAAACGCGCCAAAGCGCAGGAGGCTCAAGCCCTGCTTAAAGCGGTGGCCAAAGACGATGTGCTGGTGGCGCTCGATGTGACCGGCCGGGCGATCAGTACTGATATGCTGGCGAAAACGCTTAACGAGTGGCATATGGATGGCCGCAATCTGAGTCTGTTGGTTGGCGGCCCCGATGGCCTCGACGATGTGTGTCTGAAGCAGGCGCGCGAACGCTGGTCGCTGTCGGCCATGACGCTGCCTCACCCTCTTGTGCGGGTAATGCTGGCCGAGCAGATTTATCGCGCCTGGAGTATCCTTCAGGGCCATCCCTATCATCGCTGACAGATAATAAATTTAATGGCGCATCCGGATCCACTGAAAGACCCCAATACCGAGCGCAGGTTATTCCGCCATCGCTATCTGGTGATGGCGGCGTTTATGGTGGGCATGTTGTCGATCATCGTCAGCCGTTACTTCTATCTGCAGGTGATCAAGCACGACGTCTATCAGGTGCAGTCCGACAGAAACCGCATTCAGCTACAGCCCATCGCACCCAAGCGCGGCCTTGTCTACGACCGCAACGGAGTTCTGGTGGCAGAGAATATCCCCAGCTACAGTCTGGTGATCATCAAGGAGCGGGTACCGGATCTGGAGCAGACGCTGCGTGATCTGGCGCAGCTGGTGGACATCGACGAAGATGATATTCGCAAGTTCAAGCGACGCCTTGGCCACCGTCGCCCCTATCAGGCCGTGCCGCTCAAGCTGCAGCTCAATGAGATGGACATCGCCCGCCTAGCGGCCAACCGCTATCGTCTGCCGGGTGTGGATATCGATGCACAGTTAGTGCGCAACTATCCGCACGGGCCGCTACTGGCACATGTATTGGGCTATGTCGGGCGAATCAATGAGCGAGAACTGGATGAAATCGACACGGTCAACTACAGCGCCACGAACTATATAGGCAAGCTGGGCGTTGAACATTTTTACGAAAAATCCCTGCACGGTACCGTGGGCTATCAGAATGTGGAAACCAATGCCCGTGGCCGTGTGTTACGCATTCTCGAGCGTCACCCGCCTTTGCCCGGCGCTGATCTGAAACTCAATATTGATATCGATCTGCAGCGCGTAGCTCACGAAGTGTTGGGCAGCGAACGTGGCGCGATCGTTGCCATAGACCCTGCGGACGGTGGTGTGCTGGCGATGGTGAGTACGCCGAGCTACGACATCAACCTTTTCGTCAATGGCATTAGCAGCAAGGATTACAAGGTATTAAGGGAATCGCCCGATTTGCCTCTGTTTAACCGCACGCTGCAGGGCCAGTATCCGCCGGGATCCACTCTCAAACCGGTGTTCGGTCTGGGTGGTCTGCACTATGGCACTGTTACCCGACGCACTGCGGTTTACGATCCGGGCTGGTACAAACTGCCCAATGAAGAGCGGCTTTACCGAGACTGGAAAACCGGGGGGCATGGCCATCGGATTGCGCTTCACCAAGCGATCGTTGAATCCTGCGACGTATATTTCTACGACCTTGCCTACAACATGGGTATCGACCGCATCCACGAATTCGGGCAGCGTTTCGGCTTGGGTGAGCTGACCGGCATCGACAGCGATAACGAGCGCTCAGGTCTGCTGCCTTCGCGGGATTGGAAGCGCGCGGTGAAAGGTTCGCACTGGTTTCCCGGTGAGACTCTGAACGTTGGCATCGGCCAGGGGTTCATGCTGACCACCCCCATGCAGTTAGCGGTCGCCACGGCTGTGCTGGCCAATAAAGGTGAGCGCAAGGTGCCGCGTATTGTGCGCGCCATCAATGACCACCCGGTGCAGGCGCCATTGTTGCCGCGGGTGGAGGTTGCCGACGAAAGTGACTGGGATTATGTGCTGGCGTCTATGGAGGATGTGGTGCACAGCGTGAAAGGCACGGCCAAAAATATTGCCCCGGGCCTGGATTACCGTATTGCCGGAAAGACCGGTACCGCGCAGGTGGTGGGTATTGTGTCCCATGAACATTATGATCCGGCTCAGGTTGAAAAGCGCAAACGTGACCACGCATTGTTTGTTGGGTTCGCGCCGGCGGATAACCCGCGTATTGCGCTGGCAGTGATTGTGGAAAATGGCGAAGCTGGCGGTCGTGTTGCGGCCCCTATAGCGCGGCAGGTGTTTGACGCTTACCTGCGTCCGGAGACGGTTAAAGGTAAGACTATCGAGCCGGTAAAAGTGCGTGGTGAACTGACGGCGGTGCCGAAGGAGGAGGTGTGAGCCACTCGGACTTTATCCGCCAGCTGCCGCGCGATCATCACGCCCGTCAGGTGCAGCGCGGTATTTTGCAACGACTGCGACTCGATCTGAGTCTGTTGGTGTTACTGTTGGTGGTGACGGGGTTTGGGCTGGCGATTCTCTACAGCGCCAGCGATGGCAGTAGTGCGACCGTAGCCCGCCAGGCGCGCTTCCTGCTGATCGGCTACGTCGTCATGTTTGCTGTCGCGCAGGTACATATCGAGAATATCAAACGCTATGCCCCGCCAGCCTATGCGGGTGGAATACTGTTGTTGCTGGCGGTGGAGTTTATGGGCGACGGGGCCAAAGGGGCGCAGCGTTGGCTGAATCTGGGTGGTTTCCGCTTTCAGCCATCGGAAATCATGAAGCTGGTTTTACCCATGACGCTGGCCTGGTATTACGCGGTGCGGCCATTGCCGCCCCGGTTCAAATATGTGGCAATCGGACTGCTGTTGCTGATGGTGCCCTGCTTGCTCATTGCCCGGCAGCCCGATCTGGGAACGTCCATCATTATTGGCTCCTCCGGGGTCTTTGTACTGTTTCTGGCGGGGCTGGGCTGGCCCATCATATTCAGTGGGTTCGGGTTGTTGGTGGCTGCGGCATGGCCGGTTTGGGAATTCGTGCTGCACGACTACCAGCGCGGCCGGATACTGACCATGTTGAACCCGGAGCGTGACAAGCTGGGCGCCGGCTGGAATATCATTCAATCGCAAACCGCCATTGGTTCTGGCGGCGTCAATGGCAAGGGCTGGATGCTGGGTACTCAGTCGCACCTGGATTTTCTGCCGGAGAGCCATACCGACTTCATTGTGGCGGTATTGGCCGAGGAGTATGGCCTGCGTGGGGTGCTGGCCCTGTTGCTGCTCTACATTCTGTTGATCTTACGGGGCTCCTGGATTGCCATGAATGCCAAACATAGCTTTGGACGCCTGCTGGCGGGGAGTATTACGCTTACTTTTTTTGTCTATGTGTTTGTGAATATGGGGATGGTGTCCGGATTGCTGCCGGTGGTTGGTGTACCCTTGCCGCTGGTGAGTCAGGGCGGTACGTCGCTAGTGACGCTGATGATCGGATTTGGCATTCTAATGAGCATTCGCGCTGATGAGCGTTTTATTCACCAGTAGCGCACTGTAGAAATGCGCGGCAATATCATTAACCGTCTTGCTTAACGTATAACACTAAGGTTGTAACATGCGAAAACCCCTTTGTACCCTCGTGCTGGCCCTATTGATGAGCCCGCTCGCGGCTGTTGCGAGTTACCTGGATCACGAGCTGGCGGGCGAATTTACCGACCGGATGGTGAAAACACACGGTTTTGAGCGAGCTGAGATAGAAAAGCTGCTGGCTGAAGCAGAGCGCAAGCAATCCATTCTTGATGCCATCTCGCGCCCGGCTGAGCGCACACTGGAGTGGAAGGATTACCGCAAAATTTTTATCCAGGAGTCGCGCATTAGTCAGGGTGTCGAATTCTGGAATACCCACCGCGATACCCTGAAAAGGGCGCAGCAGCAGTACGGTGTTCCGCCGCAGGTGATCGCCGCCATTATTGGAGTCGAAACCCGTTACGGCCGCCATATGGGCAGCTACCGGGTGGTAGATGCGCTGGCGACCCTGGGCTTTGACTACCCGCGCCGCAGCAAATTCTTTTCCAAACAGCTTGAAGAGTTCCTGCTAATGACTCGGGAGCAGGGGCTTGATCCGCTGGCGATGACCGGCTCCTATGCCGGTGCCATGGGCTTTGGGCAGTTTATTCCCAGCAGCTATCGCAGCTTTGCAGTCGACTTTGACGGCGATGGCGTGGCCGATATTGTGAACAATCCGGTGGATGCGATTGGCAGTGTTGCCAATTACATCGCCAAGCACGACTGGCGCCCGAACGCGCCGGTCGCGCTGAGTGCCTTTGTGGCCAAAAACCACGACGCACAGGTGTTTGACGAGGGTCTTAAACCGAAATACACGGTTGCTGAACTGAAAAGCAAGGGTGTGGGCGCCTATGCGGATCTGGACGGTAAGGCAAAAGCCAGCGCCATTCGCTTTATCGGCGACTCTGGCGAGGAGTACTGGCTGGGGATGCACAATTTTTACGTGATTACCCGCTATAACCACAGTTCAATGTACGCGATGGCTGTGTACCAGTTGAGCCAGCTGATTGAGCAGCGTTACGGTCAATGAGTGCAGTTCGTACAGCGCTGGCCCTGTTGCTGGCAAGTTTGCTGGGAGCCTGTTCCTGGTTGGGCTCGGATTCGTCGACGGCAAGCGCCCCTAAACAGTGGCCGGCCCAGGACGGTGCGCCGACAAAACAGCTTGATCCGGATCAAATAGCCGATGCGGTGCCGCGTCCCGAGGTAATCACGGCGCGCGGTAATACCAGCCCCTATGTGGTGTTCGGGCGCCGCTACGAATTGATGACCGACTACCAGGGTTATCGAGAACGGGGCATTGCCTCCTGGTATGGCACCAAGTTTCACGGCCGGCTGACGTCCAATGGGGAAGTGTACGACCTCTACAAGATGACAGCGGCCCACAAAACCCTGCCAATTCCGGTGTATGTGGAAGTGACTAACCTGAACAACGGTCGTCGAGCCATTGTCCGGGTAAACGATCGCGGACCGTTCCACGATGACCGGGTCATCGATCTCTCCTATGCGGCTGCCGTCAAGCTGGGCTTTGCAGACAAGGGCACGGCGCCAGTGGAAATCAGGCTCATTGATCTGGATAATAACCGGCTTGCGGCGGGCAAGAGCACTGGCGCCAAACCCAAGGCTGCGCCGCGTTATTTTCTGCAGGTCGGCGCTTTCCAGGTAAAGGGAACGGCGCTGCAGCTGCAGTCTGAGCTGGCCGCTCGCCACAATTTGCCGGTCCATGTCAGCCCCAGTCGGGGTGAACCGGCCTTCCATCGCGTGCGGGTTGGCCCTTTTACCGACTACCTGGAAGCGGAACGGGTGCGTCGTGAGCTGCACAGTAACAACTACGGACTGGCTTCCATCGTCACCGAAGACGGTAAACCTTGAATAAAACTGGATGAAAATGCGTTATATAAAACTGCTTCTGAGCTTTTTAATCGTGCTGACGCCACTCGCCGCGACAGCACAGCCGGCACTCATTCCCGCGCCGCCCCAGCTGGCGGCGAAATCGTGGATTCTGATGGATGCCAACAGCGGCGAGGTGATCACAGAGCATAATGCCGATGAGCGTCTGCCGCCGGCCAGCCTGACCAAGCTGATGACCAGCTATGTATTATCTTACTGGCTCGAAAACGGTCAGGTGTCCAACGATGATATGGTCACCGTCAGCAAGAATGCATGGGCTCAGAACCCAATCTTTAACGGCTCCTCGCTGATGTGGATTGAGGTGGGCAAGCAGGTGTCGATTGGTGAGCTGCATCGCGGAATTGTTGTTTCGTCTGGCAATGATGCCTGCGTAGCGGTGGCGGAATACATCGCCGGCAGTGAAGCGTCGTTTGCGCAGGTAATGAACCAGCATGCCGTGCGCCTGGGCATGAAAAACAGCCACTTTGTGAACTCTCATGGCCTGCCGGATGACGATCACTACTCGTCGGCGCGGGATATGGCGATTCTGTCTCGCGCCATTCTAGACTACCCCGCCGAATACGATCTCTACAAAGAGAAGGAGTTCACCTACAACGGCATTCGCCAGACCAATCGCAATCGCCTGTTGTGGAGTGATCCCAGTGTTGACGGTCTGAAAACCGGCCATACAGATGCCGCGGGCTATTGTCTGGTGTCTTCTGCCGAGCGCGAGGGTATGCAGCTGATTTCGGTGGTGATGGGCACCAAGAGTGAGTCCGCCCGCGAGCGTGAAACCCAGCGCCTGCTGGCCTACGGCTTCCGCTTTTTTGAAACACATCACCTTTATACGGCTGGAACTGAACTGAGTAAAACCCGGGTCTGGAAAGGGGCTGCCGATGAGGTGTCTCTCGGGGTGAAAGAGGAGGTTTTCCTGACCATTCCGCGCGGCCAGCACGATCAGCTGGACGCCACGCTTAGTGTCGACGAGGTGCTGACAGCACCTATCCGCGAAGGTCAGGAATACGGTGAGCTGGTGGTTTCGCTGGACGGCAAGGAACTGGTGCGTTCTCCACTCATAGCCTTGCAAGATGTTGAGCAGGGTGGTTTGGTCAAGCGCTTGTGGGACGCCATTGTGTTGTTTGTACTCAACCTGATTGGTCAGAAATGAGCGAGCCCGAAGCCCCTAAAATCGAGTTTCCCTGTGCATACCCCATCAAAGTGGTGGGGGACGCGCTGCCGGATTTCAGGGCCATGGTGCTCGACATTCTAGTGGAGTACTGCGGCCCCATCGATGACAAGGATGTGAGTGTTCGCGCCAGCCGGACCGGCAAATTTTCTTCCGTGAGTGTCACTATCACGGCAACTGGTGAACGCCAGTTGCAGGCTATTCACGAAGCGCTAAAGGCAACTGGCCGCGTGCAGATGGTTTTGTAGTGGTGAGCCGTGTCGCGCCTTCCGCGCTGACCGTGCGCTGGCTGGGGCAGTGTGAGTACACACCTACCTGGCGTGCCATGCAGGCCTACACCGATCAGCGTAACGCTGACAGCGCCGATGAGCTGTGGTTATTGCAGCACCCGCCTGTATTTACCCAGGGGCAGGCCGGCAAGGCCGAGCATGTGCTGGCTCCCGGCAATATACCGGTGGTACAAGTAGACCGCGGTGGTCAGGTGACCTACCACGGGCCGGGTCAGCTGGTAGGCTACGTGCTGGTTGATTTGCGTCGGCTCGGAATTGGCGTGCGTCAGCTGGTGACCACGATTGAGCAGTCAATCGTCGATCTGTTGGCAGAGTTCGGGGTTAAAGCCGCGCCCAGAGCCGATGCGCCCGGTGTTTACCTCGAATCGGGGGCCAAGATAGCCCAGCTGGGGCTGCGCGTACGGCGTGGTTGTACCTTCCACGGTCTGAGTCTCAATCTCGATATGGATCTGTCGGTTTTTCAGCGGATCAACCCCTGCGGTCATGTGGGCATGGCGGTGACTGATCTTGCACACACCCTCGCCAAACCAATTGACCAGGACGGCGTAGCCCAGCGTCTGGCTGAGATATTTCAGGCTGCTCTGGGTTATTCCGACAGCAATCACGTGTACAATGCTGGGTTTCCCTGCGGTTCAAAGGCACACAATGACTGAACAAACCGACAACGCACCGACGGCCAAACGCGCCAAGGGTCGGCCAGCGCCGCGCCCGGTGGTTCAGGGCGAGAAATTGCGTGGTGCGGATAAAGTTGCCCGTATCCCGGTCAAGGTTATCCCAACCACTGAACTCCCCGTTAAACCCGACTGGCTGCGGGTGCGGATTCCGGCAAGCCCGGAAATTTCACGTATCAAAAGCGTTCTACGCCGTCACAAGTTGGCTTCAGTGTGTGAAGAAGCGCAGTGCCCGAACCTGGGTGAGTGCTTTAGCGGCGGCACAGCGACCTTTATGATCATGGGTGAAATTTGCACGCGGCGCTGTCCCTTCTGTGATGTGGCGCATGGTCGCCCCAATGCGCTGGACGAAAACGAGCCACGCGAGCTGGCGGCAGCCATCGCTGAGATGCAGCTTAAGTATGTGGTGATCACCTCAGTCGATCGCGATGACCTTAAGGATGGTGGCGCTGATCACTTTGCCCAGTGTATTCGCGAAACCCGTGCTCGAACACCTGGTATCCGCATTGAGGTACTCGTGCCGGATTTTCGCGGGCGAATGGATATTGCCCTGGATATTCTGGCTTCCGAACCACCGGATGTGTTTAATCACAACCTCGAGTCCGTACCCAGTCTGTACAAAAAAATCCGCCCCGGTTCTGACTATCAATGGTCTCTGGACCTGCTCAAGCGCTACAAGGAGCGCCGCCCTGAGGTGCTGACCAAATCAGGTTTGATGTTGGGCCTTGGTGAAACCCCTGAAGAGTTAATTCAGGTAATGCGCGATATGCGTGCGCATGATATCGACATGATTACGCTTGGCCAGTACCTGCAGCCCAGTCGCGATCACCTGCCGGTGGATCGGTTTGTCACGCCAGAAGAGTTTGACGAGTTCGGCCGGATTGCTGAAGAGCTTGGCTTTAAAAGTGTTGCCAGTGGTCCGTTGGTTCGCTCGTCCTATCATGCCGACAAGCAGGTAGATCTTAGCCTACTGAAATAAACAGCCGCCGTCGCGGGGTATTTTTCGTACCCCCTGGCCTTGATTTGACTACTACGGTTTTTTCATTATGAATCCCCAATCCCTTGTCGCTGCGCTTCAGCAGGGCCCTGTTGCTTTTGCCGATGTGATGGCTGTTATCGATTCCTGCTATGTGTTCACACCCACGGCTTTTCGTAATGGTGAGCAGTTCAACGAGGCTAATACAAATAACGGCTCGTGCAAGATATTTGCCTTCGCCAAACTGCATCAGCTGGGTGAGCAGGCCACTCTCAATGCTTTTGGGGATTTCTATACCCGCGACGTATTGGAAAACCCCAATGGTGATGATCATGCCAATATACGAAACTTTATGCGCAGCGGTTGGGCGGGAGTGGCGTTTGAAGATCAGCCTCTCACGGAAAAGTAGTTCCGTTAGATTGTAATTTTCCCTATTTTCCCCGGTAATTTTCACGCGCCAACTGGCAACCATTTCACACTTCTGCATAAAGCCCTGCAACTTCCTGAGTAGTATTCACGGGAACCCGTCTGTGCAGGTGAAAAAACAGTTTTCACTCTCTATCCTCGCCATCAATACGCAATGAGTTTTCTCATCCCAGATGGTCAAGGAGAGACAATGGCAAACTGTATAACGTCCGCTCGCTGCCTGATGCTCTTGCTGGTGGTCTGGATTGCCTACGAGGCGCCACCATTGGTGCAGCTATTGAACGCTCCGCTGGTTGTTTTGATGATCAGTCTTGATGGTCTCGACGGCTACGTGGCCCGAAAGCGCGGTGAAGAATCCGTATTTGGCGCCACGTTTGATATCGCGGCAGACCGTATTGTGGAAAACGTATTGTGGGTAGCATTGGCCCATCAAGGATTGATACCAGTTTGGGTGCCGCTATTGTTCATCGTACGTGGTGAGCTGGTTGACGCGATTCGAAGCCATGGAGCCGCTCAGGGTACGGCCGCTTTCGATATGCTTCGCTCACCGCTCGCGCAGTTTCTGGTTGGCGGTCGCTTTATGCGAGGCTTCTACGCGGTGCTCAAAGCCACGACCTTCACTTGGGTGCTGCTATGGCACCCGGTTTCAGTGTTGTACCCGAGCTTTTGGGGCGATTGGTCTGGCTTGGTGCAGGCCGTGTCGTCACTGCTTATAGGCTTGTCCGCGTTGCTGTGTGTGGCGCGGGGACTGCCTGTGATTGTGGAGTTCGTATTGGCTCAGGGTGGCGACCGTGAAACTCGTACTGTTTGACGTTGATGGTACGCTGGTGACTCAGCCGGGTACTGAATTGCGGTTTTTCAAGCATTTGCTGCGGGCAGGGTTACTGGGTCCGCGCCAGCTGGGGGTTGCCGCGTGCTACAGCGTACTGCTGTTTCCCCGCTACGGCCGTAACACCCTGCGCAAGAACAAATCTTATCTCAGCGGATTACCGGTTTCGATTGTGGCTGAACAAGCTGAGCAGTTTGTCGCCGACACGCTGGCTCAATGCTTGATTTCCGCTACCGTTAAGCGCTTGCGCGAGCACGTCGAAGCGGGTGATCGCGTTGCACTGTTGACGGGAACCCCGCAATTTATTGCTGACCCGCTGGCGCGCTATCTGGGTGCCCATTTCGCGTTGGGGGCGCTCTGCGCGCGGCGTGGCGACCAGTTTGCTGGCGGTCTCCCGCTTCGCCACCCGTTCAATCGTACGAAAGTTGATGCTGCCAGACAGATTGCGCAGCAGTTTGGTTTGCCTCTCAGCGAGGCCGTTGCCTATGGTGATTCAGTAAACGACGCTGCCCTGTTTCGCAATGTCCGACGCTCGATTGCGATTATGCCGGGTCAACGATTGCGCGCCATGGCCCGGGCTGAGGGGTGGGAAGTGATTGCCGGTTAATCAATCAAGAGGAGCAATGTTATGGTCAGGTTAGTGCTATTCGTAAGTGCCGCGCTGTGCAGTCTATCGCTGGTTGCCCAGGGCATGCCGCAGGCACAGCCGCATCAGCAGGTTAAGCAGCTTGATGCGGTAGTCAAACTGGATGGTCAGCAGGAGCGTGATATTGAAAGGATGCTCACTGATTCGCGTGAAAAAACGGACAAGCTATACGGGCGTATGCAGGCGCTGAAAATGGCGCTGGGGGGTGAAATAGGGCCCGAGTTTGATGAAGATGCGATTCGCGAGAAAGCAAAGGCGCTGGGTGAACTCAGTGGTGAGCTCACTGCCGAAACCGCGCTGCTGCAGGCCAGAATTCAGGGAGCCCTGACGGATCAGCAGCGCCGGAAATTACGACAGCACGCCCAGCCGCAATAGTGCGCCGAGGTGCGCTTCAGGAGAGGTACGCAACGCCGCTCAATGATTCTGAAATATTCCACAGTTGCTTTGCGGCGACTTCATCGCGGCACTGAGGGTTTAGCTTGGCTTTGCCGGGCTTGCCGCCAATCTCAAACAGGCCGCGCGGTCCGTAGTAGTCGCCACCCTGAACCGAATCGCCGCAGGCGGCAAGCAGTGCCGATCTGGCGGCGGCATCAGCAGTGGGAATCAGTGGGGTAAGTATGGCCTGCATTTTTCGGCGGATGGGCCCCTTGGGGGCTACCGACGGGCTGTTGCCAGCGTTGGTGTTAGCGAACCCCGGGTGGGCCGCCAACGCGGTCACTGGGCTGCCGGCAGCCTTCAGGCGGCGGTCCAGTTCGAGGGTAAAGGTGAGCATCGCAACTTTGCTGCGAGCGTAGCCCTGCCACTCGTTGTACTCTTCTTTTTCCCAATTCAGGTCATCCAGAACCAGCTTGCCGAAGCGGTGGGCCAGGCTGCCAATGTTGACGACGCGCGGTGAGCCGCTGTCACGAAACAGGGGCAGCATCGTGCCGGTGAGGGCAAACGCGCCGAGATAGTTGGTGGCAAACTGCATTTCGTGGCCCTGGCTGTTTCTCTCAAACGGCATGGCGACGATGCCAGCGTTGTTGATCAGCAGGTCAAGGGCGCCGACCTGTGCTTTGAATTGCTCGCCAAACGCGGCGATCGACTTCAGATCTGATACATCAAGTTGAATAACCAGAGCGTTGGCGCCGGGTACTCGTGTCAGTAGTTGTTGCTTGGCGTCCGCGGCCTTTTGCAGGTTGCGGCAGGCCATTATCACCTGATAGCCGCGCTCAGCCAGCGCGCAGGAGATTCCAAATCCGAGGCCAGAGTTGGCGCCGGTAACAACGGCAGTCTTGTGGGGCACGATTTTGCTCCGGATGTTGGTTGGTCAAGTGCTCAAGGATAGTATATTACTATCCAACATTGGTGATTAATAGTGCCGCCTGTACCTGTGCCTGTTCCGCACCCTAGAATAGCGGGTACTGGATTTGGAAATCGCAACCCGAGAGATTTTATGCTGACACCACGCGATGCCGAAGATTGGCTGCGGCTGCAAGCTCTGGCCGGCGAATTGCCGGAGCCAGGTTGCCTGGTTCTGGATTGTCGGGGGGCGGGTGTTTCTGAGCGTCTGTCAGTCAGTCTGGCGCAATTACTGGTAGGCTGGACGCAGCCAGTGATAGCGCTAACGGCGCAGCCACTGCCGCGTGTGTTGGCCCGCGCTGTGGATTGCGTGCTGGAAGACGAGCGCGCGCTACGGGCTATTGAGGACAATGTGCGCCATGCGCCGATTGCGGCAATGAGTCTGGTCAGATTGGCTCGGGCGATCGAGCAGCTGGATGTGGATGCCGGGCTGGATATGGAATCTGTCACCTATGGCTGTTTGCAGGATGGCCCGGAATACAAGCGTTGGCTTGCTGCCCATAAGCCCGAACCAATGCCCGCGTTGGCAGATGGGCCGCCGCTGCGACTTGAACGCGAAGGAGCGATGTTACGGGTTAGCCTGAATCGACCAGAACTGCGTAATTCGATGACAGTGGAAATGCGCGATGCGCTGGTGGAGGTCTTCAGTATGGCTTTGCTGGACGACTCGATAGTGAAAGTCATCCTCACGGGTGAGGGTAAGTGTTTCAGCGTGGGCGGCGAGCTGCGTGAATTTGGTCAGGTGGCTGACGCGGCCACGGGGCATTGGATACGCGCATTACGGTTGCCCGGCCGCTGGCTAGCGCGGCTGGGAGACCGCGCTGAAGTGCGGGTACACGGCGCGTGTATCGGTGCGGGCGTGGAGTTGCCAGCGTTTGCGGCGCGCGTGACGGCTGTAAAGAATAGTTATTTTCAGTTGCCGGAACTGCAGTTTGGTCTGGTGCCGGGGGCTGGCGGTTGCGTCAGTATTGCGCGACGAATTGGCCGCCATCGCTTTAACTATATGGCGCTGTCGGGAAAGCGAATCACTTGTCAGACGGCGCTGGACTGGGGGCTGGTAGATGAGGTTCTCACCTGAGTAGCTTGCTTACAGCTGGTTGCGCCAGACCTCGAAGCCGCCATCCACGCTATAGACTTCACTGAAGCCCTGCTCTGAAAAATACTGTGCGGCGCTTTGACTGCTGTTGCCGTGATAGCAGTAGATGATCAGGGGTTGGCTTTTGTCGGCTGTCTGCAAGAATTGGTCAACATTATTGCCGTCAAGGTGCGAGGCCTCGGGCACGTGGTTTTGGGCAAAGGATTGTGAATCTCGAATATCCAGTAGCGCACAGGTTTGGTTGTTCAGCAGCTCCTGGGCTTTGCTGACGGAGATGCGTTGGAAGCCAGGTTGGTTCATGGGTGTTTCCAGTATGAATTGCGAAAGTCATAGAGTAACCGCTATGCTCTTGCGGACAAAGCCCGGACAGGTGTGTTCTGTGCCGGCAAGCCAATAATAATGTTGTTAAGGAAGATTTTGCCCGCTTCACCACGCTTTACACTTTCCGCCCGCTGGCGCAGCTTCAAGCATGCGCTGAACGGGCTGCGCCTGCTACTTGTAGAGCAGCACAATGCGCGCCTGCATGCGGTATGTGGCTTGATGGTGCTTGTGCTCGGTGTTGCGCTTGGGCTCAGCCGCCTGGAGTGGCTGCTGGTCGTGTTGGTCATTGGCTGGGTTATCAGTCTGGAGGCGCTGAATTCGGCGTTGGAGTATGTGTGTGATCGACTCAGTCCCGCTCAGGATGAGCTGATTGGAAAAGCCAAGGATGTTGCGGCTGGGGCTGTACTGATCAGCGCCGTGAGCGCAGCGCTAATCGGGTTGGTTATCTTTGTGCCTAAAGTGGCCGCAATCTGGTCTTTGTAGGCCGCGTTTCCGTGTTGGAGGAGGTAAGGGATGCCTCAACACTGCGCTACGGTTCGCTGGCACTGTCGGGACGGCGAGCGCTTTCTCGACAATCAATACAGTCGGCGTCACAGTTGGCATTTTGATGGCGGGCTGGTGGTGCCGGCGTCCGCGTCGCCACACATCGTTCCCTTGCCGTACGCTGCGGCAGAAAATGTCGATCCGGAGGAAGCCTTCGTCGCCGCGCTGTCGAGCTGTCATATGCTGTTTTTCCTGGCCTTTGCCGCCAAGCTTGGACTCGATGTCGAGGGTTATGATGATGAGGCCGTAGGTGTCCTGGCCAAGCCAGTCAGCGGTAAGCTGCGTATGGTGCAGGTTACTTTACGCCCGAAAGTAACCTTTGTGGGGGAGGCGCGGTTCGCGCGCGACGTGATAGAACAGCTTCACAGTCAATCGCACGAGGCTTGCTTTATCGCGAATTCGGTCAATAGTGAGGTTATCGTCGATCTGTCGCGACAGCCGTAGCTTGCTTGTGGCATTTGCGGTGATTGGCTCTTCTCAATAGCTATCAATAAATACACGGACACTGTCATGCTTTCCTACGACGAAAAAAAAGACTTTATCGATAAATACATCCGTTATCACGCTGAAGCTGACCGCCGCAACGAATGGACCTTTTTTGTGGATGAAATCTATGCTCCCGACTGTATTTATACCTGTGAGTATGCGGGCGTTATGTTGGTTGAGGCGCGTGGCACCGAGCAGATTAAGGCGACGCATTACGGTCGCGACATGCAGCACGGTTGGGAAGACTGGAGCTTTCCCTATAAAGGATTCTATGTGGGGGAGGGCAATGAGATCGTCACCCATTGGGTGAATCGGGGGCCGGGCTTGCGAGAAGATGGCAGTCACCGAGAAACGCCTGGGATTTCCTTTCTCACGCTGGACGACAATTGTCAGATCTGCCGTCAGTTTGACATGTTTGATCTGGCGCACCAGATGGCCTTGTGCGACGAACTCGAGGCGGCGGGGCTATTGTCGCCGGCGTTGAAGGAAAACTGGGTGATGCCAATGAAAAGGAAACTAATCAGCCAATTGCAGGAGAATCTCTGAAGACGGTGGCGAGGGCTACGGCTGTAAGCCCTCGCGCGATGGGCAGTCCTGGTGGCTGTAAGAGCTAGCTCATTTGTGACTGCAGGTAATTTTGCAGGCCGACTTTCTCGATCAGGCCAAGTTGGGTCTCCAGCCAATCGACGTGCTCTTCTTCGGATTCAAGAATCTCTTTGAGCAGGTCGCGACTCACGTAATCGGCCACTTCCTCACAGTAGGAAATACCTTCCTTGAGATCGGGGATGGCTCTGAGCTCAAGCTTCAGATCGCATTTCAGCATCTCTTCGGTATTCTCGCCGATGAGCAGTTTGCCCAAGTCTTGTAGATTGGGCAGCCCCTCAAGAAACAGGATGCGCTCAATCAGCCGGTCGGCGTGTTTCATCTCGTCGATGGATTCGTGGTACTCGTGTTCCCCGAGTTCTTTCAGGCCCCAGTCTTTGTACATGCGGGAGTGGAGAAAATACTGGTTAATGGCAACCAGTTCGTTGCCCAGTACCTTGTTTAGCAGTGCGATGACTTTTTTGTCGCCTTTCATAGGGGCCTCTAATCCATAAAAAGTGATGGAGTGAGGCTACCGCTAAAGGGTTGGTGTGTCAATCTAAGCTATTGATTATTAAGGAATTATGAATGATAGTGAGAATGCGAGCCATTAGTGTTTACACGGCGGCATAGAAAGGCGTGCTGCCGGTGGTCTGCAGTTTGTAGTCTTCAATGATTTCACGCGCCAACTCCTCACAGGAGCCGCACTGGCTCGCCACCCCCAGAGATTTGCTCACCTGGCGGAAATTGCGGCTGCCACTTTCCAGGGCGCGATGGATGTCGCGATCGGTCACACCATTGCAAACACAAACGTACATAACTGTGAAACTCGGGTTGTCCTGATGGTGCGTAAATACTAATGAGAATGATTGTCAGTTGCAAGTCCGAGCGGTAACCTGTCGTAAATTTAATCAATAGAATTTATCTATCGATGACGCGCAATATTCACCTGTGCCTGATTGCTGATGGCGTGTATCATGCCTGCACACACTGGGCCGGCAGCAGCTGGCTGATCTACTTTCTAACACTAATTTCAATCTTGGAGGTTTTATCACCATGGGTGTACTCGTAGGTAAACCTGCTCCCGACTTTACTTGTGCCGCTGTTCTGGGCAACGGCGAAATTGTTGACGAATTTACGCTGAGCGAAACGATCAAGGGTAAGTACGCACTGATTTTCTTTTACCCGCTGGATTTCACGTTTGTCTGCCCTTCTGAGCTGATTGCACTGGATCACCGTGTAGCCAAATTCAAAGAGCTGGGTGTGGAAGTGATTGGCGTGTCCATCGATTCTCAGTTTACCCACAATGCCTGGCGCAATACGCCCGTGGACAAGGGCGGTATTGGTGCTGTGGGTTACACTCTGGCGGCCGACGTACGCCACGACATCTGCCGTGCCTACGACGTAGAGGCTGACGGTGGTGTTGCTTTCCGTGGTGCATTCCTGATCGACAAAGAGGGCCTGGTGCGCTCTCAGATCGTTAATGACTTGCCATTGGGTCGTAACATCGATGAGCTGATCCGTCTGGTTGAGGCTCTGCAATTCCACGAAGAGCACGGTGAAGTTTGTCCTGCTGGCTGGAATAAAGGTGACAAGGGCATGAATGCTTCACCGGATGGTGTTGCAGCTTACCTGTCGGAGAATGCCGAAGGGCTGTAAGCGTTTCTCGCAGGCAGCATCGCAAAAGGCCGCACAAAGTGCGGCCTTTTTTATGCTCTGGTGTTCTGCGTTGGCGCTGCATGCAGATTGAAGGCGTACGCTTGGTGGTTGTGCTGTGGCCGGTTTTTCAGCGGCATCAGCGAACAGTTGCTGCCAAATTTCTGCTGCGCCCAGGTAAGTACCATGGCGATGGCTTTGTTACGGTTGCTAGCGTCTATGCGGTGGGAAATTGTTTGTTGCGGCGCGGTTGCTACTTTATACGATACTACCGCGTGAAATGATTTGCCGTGTTCTCGGAGAATGCGAACATGTCCAAGTGTTTCGCCCTTTTGGGACAGCCGAAACAGATCTATCGTGACCATGCAACAAAACCTCGTTACTGCCGTATTCATCACGTAGCAGGATAGGACAATCGGGCTGATGGTTGCGCGGTGAATGTCAGGTAATATTTAGTTAATCGAGGTTATTTTCGGCAATATTGCGTAAAGCCTATTCGTCGGTGTCGGGCTCCGGCCACACCCAGCCTCCCATCTCGTGCCAGCGATTGACGATAGTGCAAAATAGTTCGGCAGTTTTTTCGGTATCGTAAGCTGCGCTGTGTGCTTCACGGTTGTTGAAATGAATTCCCGCGGCATCGCAAGCCTTAGCCAATACGGTCTGGCCATAGGCAAGGCCGGCTAAGCTGGCGGTATCGATGACCGAAAAAGGATGGAAGGGGTTGCGCTTTATGGCGCTGCGTTCGGCGCCGGCCATCACAAAGCCCAGATCGAAGTGCGCATTGTGGCCTACCAGAATTGCGCGGTTGCAGCCGCTATTTTTGACCTTCTGCCGCACGGCTTTCAGCAATTCACCAAATACAACGACTTCTTTACGTGCCTCGCGATCCGGGTGTTCGGGATCGATACCGGTGAATTCCAGTGCAGAGGGTTCCAGGTTGGCACCGGCGAAAGGTTCGACCTGATAGTCGAGAGTCTCGGTGACTACGAGTTTGCCGGCGTCGTCAAAATCGACAAAGCTGGCAGCAATTTCCAATATCGCATCGGTCGACGATTGAAAGCCGCCGGTTTCAACATCAACAACGACGGGCAAGAAGCCGCGGAATCGAGTGGCGATTGGAAAGTTGGTGTCATCCATCGATAACCGCCCACGTCAGTGTCTCGCCAGCGCGCAGAGGAGTTAGTGGCTGTTCTCCCATGGGAAGTTCAGCAGGCACCTGCCAAGGTTGCTTGACGAGGGTAATGTGATCGCTATTGCGCGGCAGGCCATAAAAATCCGGCCCGTAAAAACTGGCGAACGCTTCGAGTTTGTCGAGCGCGCCAGCATGCTCAAATGCCTCGGCGTAGAGTTCAATCGCGGCGTGGGCGGTGTAACAGCCCGCACAACCGCAGGCGGTTTCTTTTTTGTTTTTGGGGTGCGGCGCTGAATCTGTGCCCAGAAAAAACTTGGGCGAGCCAGAGGTGGCTGCGGCAATCAGTTTCTGCTGGTGGCTGCCGCGCTTGAGGATGGGCAGGCAATAGTAGTGGGGGCGAATACCACCTACTAGCATGTGATTGCGATTGTAGAGCAGGTGATGGGCCGTGATAGTGGCGCCCACCTTATCGTGTGCGGTGGCAACAAAGTCTGCTGCATCACCGGTGGTGATGTGTTCCAGCACTAGCTTGAGGCTGGGGAAGTTCTTCACCAGGGGGGTGAGCGTATCATCGATAAAACGCTTCTCGCGATCGAAGATGTCCACGTCATCGTGTGTTACTTCACCATGCACCAGTAGCGGGAGGTCGTACTTTTCCATTGCCGCCAGCACTGGAGCCAGCGCGCTGATGTCGGTGACGCCCGAATCTGAGTTGGTGGTGGCTCCCGCCGGATACAGTTTTGCGGCGTAAACGTTAGTGCTTTCGGCAGCGCGTCTGATTTCATCTGGCGAGGTGTTGTCCGTCAGATAGAGCACCATCAGGGGCTCCATTTGGCGGGGCAGCCCGGTCATGGCGGCAAGGATGCGCTCGCGGTAGGCCTCAGCCTGCGCCACCGTGCAAATCGGTGGCGTCAGGTTGGGCATAACGATTGCGCGCCCCATATAGCGGCTCATATCACGCGTCGTAAGGGGCAGAGCGTCACCATCGCGCAGGTGAACATGCCAGTCGTCAGGGCGGGTAAGGTGTAAACGGGTCGGGCTAGAATCGGCCATGAGAGGTGTGGAACTCCTGTCTGTGCGCGCATGCTACCGGATTCGGCGGCGGTGTTAAAGCTGGTGGCGCTGGATAGGCGGGGGCTTTTAGACTCGTCGGAGCAGCGTCAGCGGGCATCGGGCGGGTCGCGGCAGGGCCCCAGGTTGGGGCTAGGCACTGTTGTCGACGCCCCGAATACGGTAGAATTCGCCCCCTTTTGATGACGCTAAACTGCAGTTTCTGGAGAATTGAATGTCTGCTATCAACAAAGTCGTTCTCGCCTACTCAGGCGGTCTCGATACCTCGGTAATCGCCAAGTGGTTGCAGGAAACCTATAACTGCGAAGTGGTGACTTTTACAGCCGATATTGGTCAGGGCGAAGAAGTAGAGCCCGCGCGCGCCAAAGCCAAGGCGTTGGGTATCAAAGAGATTTACATTGACGACCTGCGTGAAGAGTATGTGCGCGATTTCGTCTATCCCATGTTTCGTGCCAACACGATTTATGAGGGTGAATACCTGCTGGGCACCTCCATTGCGCGCCCGCTAATTGCCAAACGGCTGATTGAGATTGCCAACGAAACTGGTGCTGATGCAATTTCTCATGGAGCCACGGGCAAGGGTAATGACCAGGTGCGTTTCGAGCTGGGTGCTTACGCCCTGAAGCCGGGCATCAAGGTGATTGCGCCCTGGCGTGAGTGGGACCTGAATTCCCGCGAAAAGCTGATGGCATACTGCGAGCAGCACAGTATTCCTGTGGATTTCTCCAGCAAGAAGAAAAAATCCCCTTACTCCATGGATGCCAACCTGCTGCACATTTCTTATGAGGGCGGCAATCTGGAAGACCCGTATTGGGAAGCCGAAGAAGATATGTGGCGCTGGAGTGTTAGTCCGGAAGCAGCGCCAGACAAACCCACCTACATTGAACTGGGCTACAAGAACGGTGACCCGGTAACGCTGGATGGCAAAGAGTTGAGCCCAGCGACGATGCTGGAAACCCTGAACAAGATCGCTGGCGCCAACGGTATTGGTCGTCTGGATCTGGTGGAGAACCGCTACGTGGGCATGAAGTCGCGCGGTTGCTACGAAACCCCCGGCGGCACGATCATGCTGCGCGCCCACCGCGCGATAGAATCCATCACGCTTGACCGCGAAGTGGCTCACCTGAAAGACGAGCTGATGCCGCGCTACGCCAAGCTGATCTACAACGGTTACTGGTGGAGCCCCGAGCGCAAGATGCTGCAGGCTGCCATCGACGAGTCGCAGGCATTTGTGAATGGCGTGGTTCGCCTCAAGCTTTACAAAGGCAATGTGATTGTCGTGGGGCGCAAATCTGACAACTCGCTGTTCGATGAAGCCATCGCCACTTTTGAAGACGATGCGGGCGCCTACGATCAGAAAGACGCGGAAGGCTTTATCAAGCTGAATGCACTGCGTATGCGTATTGCTGCAAATAAAGGGCGTTCGCAACTTTAAGTAGTCGATTACTGCTGGCGCCAGTCGTTGTTTTCGTGGCATATTTTCGCCATCCGATAGGGAGGTTAAAATATGTTACGGAAGATAACGGCAGGGGCTGCATTTCTTCTGGCTGGCGCATCCGCGCTGGCCACAACACCACATCAAAACCCGCACGGCATGCTGTCCTTGCGCGCAGTAG
>NZ_JBFJTH010000025.1:0-31343 GCF_041625495.1 Litorivivens sp.
GTGATGGGGGCGGGCCAGCACCACCATGCGATCCTGTGCGAAGCGCTGATAGGAAATGTCATCTGACACGGGTTGCAGTACATCGATCGCTACATCCAGTGATCCGGTGGCCAGCTCTGACTCCAGATCGGGGCGATTTAGTCGTACCGAGGCCACGGTCAATTCCGGCGCTGTTTTGGCAATGCGGGTGGCTAGCGCCGGCAACAGATTTACCTCCAGCAGATCCCGCATGCCAATTGTAAATGCCCGGTCGCTGCTGGTTGCATCGAAGCGCTCAATATCGTTGAACATGATCTGTAGTTCCCGTAGGGAGCGACGCACGGTGCCAATGTGGCTGCGAGCCTTCGGCGTGGGCATCATCAGGCGCCCGTCCCGTTCAAACAGGGGGTCGTCAAACAGGTCGCGCAGGCGGCCTAGTGAGTGGCTCACCGCTGGCTGCGTGAGATGAAGCTTTTCTGCGGCACGGGTAATCCCGCCTTCGCTGTAAATGGCGTCAAAGACAACCAGCAGATTCAGATCGACTCTGTTGATGTGCATGGGGCGGGCTCCGCATTAACTATGCATGATATTTATATTAAGCGATAACTCTAATTGATTGGAATAATAGTTGGTGGCTGACTAAGCTGCTGGCACGTTAATAAAACCTGTTCAGGGAGTTTTACGCATGGAAACGTCTACAACTTTCGACCTCAGTGGCAAAGTCGCTCTGGTTACCGGTGCGAGCCGGGGCATTGGCGAAGCCATTTCCCGTCTGTTGGCTCAGCACGGTGCGACGGTCATTGTCTCCAGCCGCAAGATCGATGGTTGTGAGGCTGTCGCAGCTTCTATCCGTGAAAACGGTGGCAAAGCAGAGGCATTTGCCTGCCATATTGGCGAAATGGAACAGATCGAGGCCGTTTTCGCATATATTCGTGAGCAGCACGGACGCCTGGATATTTTGGTGAACAACGCGGCGACCAACCCGGATTTTGGTCCCATCGTCAATACGGAAGTGTCCAAGTTTCAGAAGACGGTAGACGTGAACATTCGCGGCTATTTTTATATGTCCCAGTACGGCGTCAAGCTGATGGCGGAGAACGGTGGTGGCGCCATCGTTAATGTTGCGTCGGTAAACGGTGTGATTCCAGGCGACATGCAGGGTATCTACTCCATTACCAAAGCGGCTGTTATTTCCATGACCAAGGCCTTTGCCAAGGAATGTGCACTAATGGGTGTACGCGTCAATGCGCTGCTGCCGGGCATGACCGACACCAAGTTCGCGTCAGCGCTGGTCACCAACGATGAAATACGCGAGCACGCCATGGCGCATGTACCCATGAAACGTATTGCCGACCCCAGTGAAATGGCGGGTTCGGTGCTGTACCTGGTGTCTGATGCCTCAAGCTATACGACCGGCGCAACGCTGGCGGTAGACGGTGGATATCTCACAGCCTAATCGGAGTTCAGATCATGCAGGAATTGAAAAATCGCGTAGCCATAATTACTGGCGCGGGCAGCGGTCTGGGTCGTGAGTTGGCCAAGCAGTGCGCCGCTGAAGGCATGAAGCTGGTATTGGCGGATGTCGACGAAAAGGGGCTGGCAGAAACCCGCGCCATGCTGCCCGACACCGAAAGCGTCAGCCGTAAGGTTGATGTATCCAAACGCAGCGAACTCGATGCGCTGGCCGACCTCGCTTACGACACCTTCGGTAAAGCCCACCTGCTGTTTAACAATGCCGGGGTGGCTGCTTCCGGTCCGGTCTGGAGCAGCACCGCCGATGAATGGGAGTGGGTGATGGGCGTGAATGTGATGGGTGTGGTTCATGGCATTCAGGCCTTTGTACCGCGCATGCTGGAGCAGGGCGAACCGGCGCATGTGGTTAGCACGGCGTCGCTGGCAGGTCTGACCTCTGTGCCAGGTTCCGGTGTTTACTGTGTATCGAAACACAGTGTCGTCACGCTCTCCGAATGCCTGTACCACGACCTGCAGATTGCCAAGGCGGAGATAGGTGTTTCTGTTCTGTGCCCGGCCTTCTTCAAAACGGGTATTGCGGATTCTGAACGTAACCGCCCGCAGAAATTGAGTGCCAGCAACCCGGAAGGGAAGCAATTCGCAGAGTTTGTTCGCGCAGCGATCGAGGCAGGTAAGCTATCTGCTGAAGATATTGCCCGCGTTACCTTGGAAGGTGTCAAAGCCAATCGCTTTTATATTCTGCCGCACAAGGGTGCGCGCAAGAGTGTTGAATTGCGCATGACCGACATTCTCGAAGGTCGCAACCCCACCAGCCCCCTGGGTTGATTGTGGGCCGATAAAAATATAAGGAGCCAATCATGAAAGCATTGTTGTGCAAAGAGCACGGATTGCCAGAGAAGCTGGTGGTAGATGAGGTTGCAGACCTCGAGGCCGGAAAAGGGCAGGTTGTACTGGAAGTTAAAGCGGCCGCCGTAAACTTTCCCGACACCCTGATTATTCAGAACCTTTACCAGTTCAAACCCGAGCTGCCGTTTTCTGCGGGTGGCGAATGTGCCGGCGTAGTAAAAAGTGTTGGCGAAGGTGTGAAGCATGTTAAACCCGGCGACAGTGTTATTGCTTTCACGGGCTGGGGCGCCTTTGCCGAGCAGGTATGCGCCGATGCCTCGGCCGTGATTCCCATGCCGGAAGGCATGGATTATGTAACGGCTTCAGCCTTTGTTATGACCTATGCCACGTCCTACCACGCGCTGGTAGATCGCGGGCAGCTTAAAGAAGGCGAAACCCTGTTGGTGCTTGGTGCATCCGGCGGTGTCGGCCTGGCTGCCATCGAAATCGGCAAGGCGCTCGGTGCACGCGTTATTGCGGCGGCATCTACTGCTGAAAAGCTTGCGGTCTGCAAAGACCACGGCGCTGACGAGTTGCTGAACTACGAAACCGAAGACATGAAGGCGCGCCTGAAAGAGCTTACTGGCGGCAAGGGTGTCGACGTGGTTTACGACCCGGTCGGTGGCCCCTTCAGTGAAATTGCCCTGCGCTCCACCGGCTGGCGCGGCCGTTTTCTGGTGATTGGTTTCGCCAACGGTGAAATTCCGAAAATCCCCTTGAATCTTACTCTGCTTAAGGGCAGTTCAATCTGTGGTGTTTTCTGGGGTGACTATGTAAAACGCGAACCTAACAATAATATCAACGACCTTTTCGCGCTGTTTGAGTTGTTGCAAGCCGGCAAGCTCAAGCCGCATATCGCGGGCACCTATTCTCTCGAAGAGGGCCCGAAAGCGATTCGCGCTCTGATGGACCGGAAAGTGTCCGGCAAGGTTGTGATTGTGCCGGGTAAGGAGTAAGTCATGGCTGACAAAATTGCAAACACCTTTGCCGGTACCATGGCCGTGCAGGAGAAGCATCAGTTCGATGTGGCGAGACTGCAGTCTTATATGCAGGAGCATGTGGAGGGTTTCAGTGGTGAGCTGGAAGTTTCACAATTCAAGGGTGGCCAGTCTAACCCGACCTACAAGCTGTCAGCCGGTGGAAAAAATTACGTATTGCGGCGCAAGCCACCGGGTGAGCTGCTCGCCTCGGCGCATGCGGTAGACCGCGAATACACCGTAATTACAGCGCTTGCTGAAACCGACGTGCCGGTGGCGAAAACTTATTGCCTTTGTGAAGACGAATCGGTGATCGGTACGGCGTTCTACATCATGGACTGTGTGGACGGCCGAGTACTGTGGGACCCGGAGCTGCCTGATTTGAGCCCCGGCGAGCGCACCGCCATCTTCGAAGATATGAACCGTGTGATCGCGGCCTTGCACAACGTCGATTATAAGGCGATCGGTCTGGAAGACTACGGCAAGGCGGGCAATTATTTTGCCCGACAGATCAGTCGCTGGACCAAGCAGTACAAGGCTTCGGAGACAGAAAAAATCGACGCGATGGATCGTTTGATTGAATGGCTTCCTGAAAATATTCCGCCCGGTGACGATACCGCGATAGTGCATGGTGACTTCCGGCTGGACAACGTGATGCTGCATCCCACCGAGCCGCGAATAGTGGCCGTGCTGGATTGGGAGCTGTCTACCCTGGGGCATCCGCTGGCAGATTTCGCTTACCACTGCATGACCTGGCACATCCCTAAAGGTGCCTTTCGCGGGCTTGCTGGCGTAGACCTGAAAAGCATTGGTATTCCCTCAGAGCAGGAACATATTCAGGCCTATTGTTCGCGCACCGGTAAAACCATTGACCCCAGTCACTGGGATTTTTACATGGCTTACAACATGTTCCGGCTGGCAGGCATTCTGCAGGGCATTATGGGACGTGTGAAAGCCGGGACTGCGTCAAGTAAACAAGCCGAACAAATGGGATCGGCGGCAAAGCCTCTGGCTGAAATGGCCTGGCAGCAAGTAGAAAAAATCAAAGCGCGCGGCTAATGCCGAGCGTCCAAGGAGAACTATTATGAATTTTGAATACTCAGAAAAGACCCAGGAACTCATTGCGCGCGTCAGTGCCTTTATGGACGAGCATATTTATCCCAATGAGCAGCGCTTTATGGAAGAGGTTGCCGAAGGTGATCGTTGGGAGCCCACGGCCGTGATTGAGGAACTGAAGCCAAAGGCCAAGGAAGCTGGTCTGTGGAATCTTTTCTTGCCGGAATCAGAGCACGGTGCTGGCTTAACCAATCTTGAGTACGCGCCCTTGTGTGAACTGATGGGTCGTGTGATTTGGGCACCGGAAGTATTTAACTGTAACGCCCCTGATACCGGCAATATGGAAGTACTGGCGCGCTATGGTACCGAAGAACACAAAAAGCAGTGGCTTGAACCGCTGCTGGAAGGTGAAATTCGCTCCTGCTTTGCCATGACCGAGCCTGCAGTCGCGTCCAGTGACGCGACGAATATCGAGAGCTCAATCGTTCGCGATGGCGACGAATATGTGATTAATGGTCGCAAATGGTGGTCGTCAGGTGGCAACGATCCACGCTGCAAGATTTTTATCTTTATGGGTAAAACCGATCCCGACAACGAAAACCGCCACAAGCAGCAGTCGATGATTCTGGTACCGCGCGATACACCCGGAGTGAAAATTCTGCGCCATCTGCCGGTATTTGGTTTTGACGATGCACCCCACGGACATGCAGAAATTCTGTTTGAAAATGTACGGGTTCCTGTCAGCAATATGCTGCTGGGTGAAGGCCGTGGTTTCGAAATAGCTCAAGGTCGCCTTGGGCCGGGCCGTATTCACCACTGCATGCGTCTGATTGGGCTGGCTGAACGTGCACTGGAAAAAATGTGCGACCGCCTGAAAAGCCGGGTGGCGTTTGGTAAGCCGGTTGCACTTCAGACCGTCTGGGCAGAACGCATTGCCGAGGCGCGTATCATGATCGATCAGACCCGTTTTCTGGTGCTGAACGCAGCTTGGAAAATGGATACTGTTGGCAACAAGGTTGCGGCCAAAGAGATTGGTATGATCAAAGTGGCAGCGCCACAAATGGCCTGTCAGGTCATTGATTGGGCCATTCAGGCTCATGGCGGCGGCGGTGTCAGCGACGACTTTGGTCTGTCCTATGCCTACGCCAATGCGCGAACCCTGCGACTGGCTGACGGTCCCGATGAAGTGCATCGCAACCAGATTGCGAAGATGGAATTGCGGGGGTGAAATTGATCTCGCTTGCAGGGCTGGCTCCCGCGCCGTTAACCCGGTGCGGGGGCCAGGCCTGCTGGCGAATCACTCTGCGCCTGTTGCAGTGGCTGGTTCTGGCACTGTATGCGATGCCAGTCCTGTCAGCCAACACGCTAACGGAAGACGAAGCCGCACAAGGTTGGCAACTGCTTTTCGACGGCACAACTTTCGATGGCTGGCGCAATTACGGGGCCGCGCCCGGTGATCCTGTGAATGGCTGGGAAATTGAGCAGGGCACCTTGAAAATGGTGCGTGATGTCTCCGAATTTCGCTACGCTCTCAACTTTATCAATCCCTTTCAAAAGCATCCCTTGCTTGATTTGATGACCGAACGGCAGTTCGAGAACTTTGAGCTCAGTATCGACTGGAAAATCTCCGCCGGTGGCAACAGTGGCATTTTCTATCTGCTACCCCGTGACAATAACGATCTTCCCTGGCGTCTGGGATTGGAAATGCAGGTGCTGGACAACGATGGCCATGCCGACGGCAAAACCCACACCCATCGCGCGGGAGACCTGTACGATCTGGTAGCCAGCAATGAGGACGCCAGTCGCCCAGTAGGTGAATGGAATACCGCTCGTATACGTGTGGTGGGAAGCCACATCCAGCATTGGTTAAACGGTGTCAAGGTTGTGGATATTCATCGCTGTGGAGAAATGTGGGATGAATTGGTGGCCCAAAGCAAGTTTGCCAAGCGTGCGGGCTACGGCCAGGCCGAGCGCGGCCATATCCTGCTGCAAGATCACGGTGATTATGTCTGGTACCGCAATATCAAGCTGCGCCCGTTGCAAAAGTCACCTACTGAACATTGTCCCAAGAGCGACAAGTCGCAATAAACACGCTTATTCAGAACGATTATCGCCGCTATCCGTTGATTGGCGGCATAAATTAATCCAGTAGTCGACTGCCGACTTTTGGTAGCGTTTGCGGGGCAGCGCAAAGTAAAACCGACGGCGCATGTCGCGACGGCTCAGTTTGAGCGGCACCAGCGTACCGTTTCGAAAATCATTCTGCACGACCACCTGTGACAGGCAGCCGATGCCGAGCCCCGATTCCACCGCGCTCTTGATGGCCTCGTTGTGGTGAAACTCACGATAGATATTGATATCCGGCAGCAACTCGGCCATGGCGTGATCGAAGGTGTGGCGGGCACCCGAATTGGGTTCGCGAAGTATCCAGCGCGCGGCGCGGATGTCTTTGTTACCCAGTGTGCCCTTGCGGGCTAGTGGGTGACTGGCGGCGCAGAAGACGATCAGCTCGTCTTCCATCCAGGGAATCAGCTCCAGATCCCGGTGTTGAACCTCGCGCTCGATCATGCCGACATCCACTTCGTAGTTCAGCACTTTGGCGACGATATCGGGGGTATTGGAGGTCGTCAGATCCACATCGGCGTCGGGGTAGTGGGCCAGATAGTCGGCCAGATATCTGACGACCAGATAATTGCCGATGGTAAAGCTGGCACCTACCTTGAGGTGCCCGAGGTCGCCATGCTGTTGCAGTACCTGGTCGAATTGCTGGCAGTGGGCGTACAGCGTTTCCGCCTCTTTCCGCAGACTGTGACCAACAGAGTTGAGGGTGAGCTTGTTGCCCTGGCGCTCAAACAGGGTCATGCCGTAATTTTGCTCAAGCGTTTGCAGCGCCGCGCTGGCGGCAGACTGCGACAGGTTCAGGTCCTGCGCCGCGCGGCTCACATTCTCATGACGTGCAACGGCCAGAAAGATGCCTAACTGACGCAGGGTGAAATTCATGGTGCCTCCGGCTCTCGTTTAGTATCGAAAAAATCGATACTGACTATTGTAATAACCCGTTTTACTAATGGCTAGTAGGTGCGTAACATGCGCCCCTGAATTGTCCGGGCGCGCACTGCCCGCTTACACATCTTTGGAGAACACAATGGCCGAGCAGAAAGCAACGAATGTGCACTGGCACGATGGGGAAGTTACCCGTGAAGACCGCCAGAAACTGTTGAAGCAGAAGGGAGCTACCCTCTGGTTCACCGGTCTGTCTGGCTCGGGTAAAAGCACGGTTGCTGTAGCGCTGGAAAAGGCGTTGATGGAAAAAGGGCACCTGTGCTACCGCCTCGACGGTGACAACGTCCGTCTGGGTATTAACAAAAATCTGGGTTTCTCTGCTGAAGATCGGGCAGAAAACATCCGCCGCATCGGCGAGATCGCCAAACTGTTTGTGGATACTGGCGTGATTGTCCTGTCCAGTTTTGTCAGCCCCTACCGTGCCGACCGCGACCAAGTGCGTGAGCTGCATGCCCAGAGTGACATGGATTTCATGGAAATTTTCGTTGATGTGCCGTTGTCAGTTGCTGAAGAGCGCGACCCCAAGGGCCTTTACAAGAAAGCCCGTGCTGGCGAGATCAAGAATTTTACCGGTATCGATGACCCCTACGAGGCGCCCAGCCAGGCCGAAGTGGTACTGAACAGCCACGAGATGAGCCTTGAGAAAGAAGTGGAAGTACTGCTCGAAGAAATGAGCAAACGCGGCATTCTTTAACGTTTGAACATAGCACGTTGATCATACATACGGAGCGACACAATGATTAAACCCCACGGCGCTGAAGAGCTTAAGCCGTTATTTGCATACGACACGGAAAAACACCAGGCCCTGCAAGAGGAAGCAAAAACACTGCCCTCAATGCTGCTGAATTCTGCAGCTGCGGCTAACGCGGTAATGCTGGGCGCGGGCTACTTCACCCCGCTTGGCGGCTACATGAATCTGGCTGACTCCCTGAGTGTAGCGGAAAACATGCGTACTGCGGACGGGCTGTTCTGGCCAGTGCCGGTGGTTAACCTGACTGAATCTGCAGAAGGTATCGAAGCGGGCAGCCGCATTGCCCTGCGCGACCCCAACGTTGATGGCCACCCGGTTCTGGCGGTGATGAATGTAGACGCGGTTGAAACGGTCAGCGCCGAGCAGATCGATCTTATGGCGGAAAACATTTTCGGCACGCTCGACCCCGAGCACCCCGGCGTGAAAACCTTCAAAAGCCTGGGCAATACGCTGCTGTCTGGCCCAATTGAAGTGCTGAACTTCTCGTACTTCCAGACGGATTTCCCCGATACTTTCCGCACGGCTGTTGAGATCCGCAATGAAATCGCCGAGCGCGGCTGGGAAACTGTAGTGGCCTTCCAAACGCGTAACCCGATGCACCGTGCACACGAAGAGCTGTGCCATATGGCGCGCGAGCAGCTTGGTGCAGACGGCGTACTGATTCATATGCTGCTGGGTAAACTGAAGCCCGGTGATATTCCTGCTGATGTGCGCGATGCCGCCATCCGCAAAATGGTTGAAATCTACTTTCCGCCAAACAGTGCCATGGTCACCGGTTACGGTTTCGATATGCTTTACGCTGGCCCGCGCGAAGCGGTACTGCACGCGGTATTTCGCCAAAACTGTGGTTGTACCCACCTGATTGTTGGCCGCGACCATGCTGGTGTTGGCGATTACTACGGCGCATTTGACGCTCAGACTATCTTCGATGAGAAAGTGCCCGCTGATGCTCTGGGTATTGAGATCTACAAAGCAGATCACACGGCGTACTCGAAGAAGCTGAACAAAGTGGTGATGATGCGCGATGCGCCAGACCACAGCAAAGAAGATTTTGTGTTGCTTTCTGGTACCAAGGTTCGAGAAATGCTGGGTCAGGGCATTGCGCCACCGCCTGAGTTTTCTCGTCCTGAAGTCGCCAAAATTCTGATGGATTACTATCAGGAACTGGACGCCAAAAAGTAAGCTAACACAGCTACTCAGTTTAAAAACCCGGCCATGTTGCCGGGTTTTTTATTGGTGCGTCCGGCAATCAATGTACTTACTGTGTACGCTTGCCAACTTCGCGTAGGCTTTGCACCTTTCGAGCGTCGATAACAATAATCTTTAGCGTTGTTTAATGAGGGCAGTCGGCTTACTGCTGTTGTCTTTTTGTAGCGTTGTCATGTTGGCTGGTTGTAAGAACGCTGTTATTTCAGGTTAAGTAGCGCGGTATTATTCCGTGCTTGATTCGGGGATAGGTGCCTCGGCACTTGCCCCCAGATAGCGCTGGGAATAGCTAGCAAATCCCGCCCCGTCGCGCTCAGCATCCAAACCGTAATCTGCCGCTTCGTAACGATGCTGGCCGTGCTTGTCTCGGGGACGGTTGTCGAGATAGTCCTGCATTTTCTGTTTCAGCTCTGGCGTAAAATCAAACCCGAAGTAGTGATACATGGATTCAATCACCGCCAGAGGACGCTGCACAATATCGTCAAAGCGAATATCGAAGAATTGATGCGAATGATTTTCTGCCAGCTTGCTGCGAGCCTTGACGCCGCGCTGCAAGAAGTCCTGCCAGTTGTGCAACTCATCCTGGCCAACAGCCACCGGGTCAATCTTGTCGCTGGCCAACGTGCGCAGTGAACAGGTCAGGCTGGAAAGCGATGCCAACACCTGCATCGGCTCGCGGTGAGTCTGGATAATGCAGGCATCTGGGTAAACCTCAAGAATCGTTTCCAGATAACCGATGTGAGGCGGTGTTTTCAGTAGCCAGCGTTTGTTTTCGCCGTAGCCGGATTGCATTACCTGCAGGCACAGGCGATGCCATTCATAGGCTTTGCGAAAATCTCGCTGCATCAGCCAGCGACGGTAGGAGGGAATGTTGTACGACACCACCCATTGCTCGCTCATAAAATGTGCCGCCAGAATCGCCACGCACTCCTGGGGAAGGGTGGCGCCAATCTCGTGCATGGCGTTGAATCCGGGAACCAGCTGCTCCACCTGCTCAAATTGTTTTTCGGCGAGCGCAATGCGCGGGTCGTTGTGCAGGGAGTCCTCGGTGGCTGGCGGAATCGGGTTTTCTACCTCCCAGCTGAGCGGGAAGCGGTGGTGGGGGTCTTGCGACAGCAGCTCAAACAGTATGGTGGTGCCAGTGCGTGGCATGCCGGCGATAAACAATGGTTTGCGAATGTGCTGTTGTTTAACAGCCGGTGTTCGGGTGCTGTAATTAATGATTTTCAGGCGGCGCTCAAGGAGCGAGAGTAGGGAACCGCGGGCAATTTTTCGGCCGATAAAATTCAGCTTCGCCTCGGTTTCCAGGGCCACGCAGAGCTGTTCCAGTGCAGGCAGAAAATCAATGTCGCCGAAGTCCGAAAGTTGCGTGTTGCGCATAGCCTGCTGCATCAGGTCATCGGCACTCAGCGGATCACGCATGCCGGCTTTCATCAACAGCCCTCCCAAAGAGTTAATGGCGGCGATGGCGAAGGGGCGCTTCGGTTTTTTCATGGTTGGTTAAATCCGGCCTGTTCTTGTTACCAGTGTGTCGATAGTGACGGTAGTGATGATAGAGCGACTATACCATTTGTTCAGCACTCGGTAGCTGGCCATCCGTTTGGGTGGTGCCTGACAACAGCTGCTATTCTAGGATTTAGAACTCATAACAGTAAGCAATGCAGCAGGTTTTTCTATGTTACTTAACGATAAAGTGGTGATTGTGTCGGGCATTGGTCCGGGTCTGGGCCATGAACTCGCACTCGAAGCGGCCCAGCAGGGCGCCAAACTCGCTATCTGCGCTCGTACGGCTAGCAAACTCGATGCCGCTGAGCAGGAAATCCGCGAAGCGGGTCTAGATACCCCGATACTTAAAGTGCCCACCGATATTTCCGATAAAGCGCAGTGTGAAAATCTGGTCACCAAAACCCTTGAGGCCTATGGCCGAATCGATGTGCTGATCAACAGCGCCTACAACCCCGGTGCCTTCGATGTCGTTGAAAATGCAGACCTCGACGGCTGGCGCGAGGCAATGGATGTCAATCTGTTTGGCACCATGAACCTCACCCTGCAGGTGGTTCCGCATATGAAAAAGCAAGGCGGCGGTTCAATTGTCATGATTAACACCATGGTTACCCGCCGGCCGTTGCAGACGCAGGCAGGCTACGGCGCTTCCAAGGCCGCTTTGTCCAGCGCCACCCAGCATCTGGCGTTGGAGCTCGGCCCCTATAACATCCGGGTGAACTCCACCTACATGGGCTGGATGTGGGGGCCTCCGGTAGAGGGCTATATGAAACAGCAGGCAGAGGCGACCGGCATATCGGTAGAAGAGCAGAAAGCCGCCGTTGCCCAGAACATCCCGTTGCGGGTGATTCCGGAAGATGGTGATTGCGCCAAGGCAGCCATCTTCCTGGCCTCCGATTACGCCCGAGCCATCACTGGCGCTGCCCTCGACGTCAACGGCGGCGAATACCTCCCTTAACCCCACGCTTCAAAAAAACCGGGGTCGTATCGATTAAAAAATACTCGATACGACCCCGGTTTTTGTTGGCGGTCTGTCCCTTTGCCTGAAAGTTCGCTAGGCTGTTGCCCAACTTCGAGCGGGACTATTTGGCGTGCGAACACGGTTAACGGGATTGTTGAGCTTAGTGGTTCTGGTTGCGGCCTGCAGCCAGCAGGAAACAACCTCTACTTCGGTGGAATGCACCTCGCCGCGTCCCGAAATGTGTACCCGCGAATATCGGCCGGTGTGCGGTGCGATCGATACCGGGATTCGCTGTGTGACGGAACCCTGTCCCAGCGTTGACCATAAAACCTTCGGAAATGCCTGTGACGCCTGCAGCAACAAGCAGGTGATGTACTATTCTGAAGGTGAGTGTCCCAGCGAGGATAAGGGTGATGAGCGATAGCGCGGGTGGCGAACAGCGACGTGCTTATTTTCGGCTGCCATACCCGTCCAACGAACGCCCGGTGTTGCACTGTGGCGGCAGCCAGCATGAGGTTGTGGAAATTGCCGAGGGCGGAATTCGATTGATTCTGGAGCCCGGTATTCCTTTGACGTTGAACGAGTCCGTCGCCGGTGAAATTGCCTTTCACGATGAACAGCGCGAGGCGGTCATCGGCAAAGTGTTGCGTCTGGAAGGCAAGAACGTGGTGGTTCAGCTGGTGAGCGGTTTAACCCAGCACCGGGTCATGGCGGAGCAATCCTATCTTCACCAGAAGTATCCCGACTTTCTCCGTAGAAACCGATAACAGCATAAGGTCGCAGCATGCAACGACAAGCCATACTTCAGCAGTTTAACGACGCCTGGTGTGCGAAAGATCTTGAAGCCATTCTGTCGTTCTTTACCGACGACGCCGAGTACATCAATATTCCGATGGATCCGCCCAATCGCGGGCTGACTGAAATCCGATCGTTTATTGAGGGCTTTCTCGGTATGCTCGATTCAATTGAGTTTATTGTGCACAAGCAGGTAGAGCAGGGCGATCTGGTGATGAATGAGCGAACTGATCGCATTGAGATGAATGGAAAATCCATCGATCTGGCGGTGATGGGCGTTTTTGAATTTCGTGGCGATAAAATTGTCAAATGGCGCGACTATTTCGATATGGCCGCGTTTACCCAATAACACTCTTAAGCAGGATAATGGTGGCCAGTAGTAACCTGATTATTCCTCCTCAGCTGGATGCGTTGATCCAGGCCGCGTACCGTGGCCCTCTGGAAGACACGCCTTGGCAGACGTTTCTCAACACTTTTCGCGAGGCTGTGAACGCTAATTATGCGACCTTGATCCTGCGCCCGCCCCGTGAAGGTGATTCCGGGGTGGTGCTTAACGCCATCGTCATGTCGCCACACATCTTCAACTCCTATAACGATACGTATTTTTCGATGGACCCCTTTGTCAATTTGCCGCCGGGTGAGGTGTTTACGGTTGCCGAATTTGTGGGTGAGTCGGAATTTTTCAACTCAGAATATTATCGTGAGTACATCACGCCATCGGACGTGCGCCATATTATGGGGGCAGATCTGGTGGGACCTGACGGTCTCAGTGCCCGATTGAGAATTACCCGGCCCAAGGCTCGGGACAACTTCGGAGAGGCAGAAAAGGCCCTGTGTAAACAGCTGTTGCCACACCTTGAGCTGGCCATCGAGCTGCACGCGCGGATTCTGAGAACGGAGAGTGAGCGCGCCTTCTACGAAGATGCCATCGACAAGCTGGCTATGGGGGTCGTGATTCTGGACCGTAATGCCCGTGTGCTGCGCAAGAACCATGCAGCCGAAGGGCTGTTGAAGGAGCGGCGCGGGCTTAGCCAGGTTGGGGGGGCGTTGCAGGTGGGAGACAATCAGGAGAACCGGGCATTTCGAAACTTACTGGAAGACGTGATGGAGGCCCATCGACGCTTCGAGCCCGGTTTTGTGCGTGCCTTCCGGATAGCCGACAGTGGCTCTGTTACCGGGCTGGGGCTTCTGGTGCGACCTTTGCCGCCCATTGAAAGTTCAGATGGCAGCAGCAATCCCACGGCCGCTATTTTTGTCAGTGATCCGCATCAACCCCGGCAGGCCCCGAGTGATATTCTGATTGATCTGTTCGGGTTTACCCCCGCAGAATCCAAACTGGCCTTGCGTCTGGTCAATGGCCTGACGCTGGATGAAGCTTCAGAAGAGCTGGGGATATCGCGCAACACTGCGAAATCTCACCTGAGCTCGGTATTCTCCAAAACCGGTGTTGCCCGGCAGACTCAGCTGATTCAACTGATCTTAAACTCGGTGGCGACCCTAGGCGGTGAAACCAAGGGGCGCTAATGTTCAGCCCGCAGGCTTACTGTAGCCATAGACATGCCTACAGTGCCCGCAAACTTCCATTAACATGAGGGCGATTGCCGGCCTCATTGCGCAGCGAAAATGCGATACCCTGCTCTGAATTCTCGTAATGCAGCCCCACTTGTGTCGGTAAAAACACCGGCGTTTTGAATTCCACATCGATACAAAATGCATCGACATTGAGTTTGGGCTGCAGGGCTGCCAAACAGCGAGCTTTGCTCCACATGCCGTGGGCTATATGGCGTTTGAAGCCGAGTAGCTTGGCGGAAGCGGGGAACAGGTGAATGGGGTTGTAGTCACCGGAAACTCGTGCATATCGCCGCCCCAGGTTCGCGGCAAGGGACCAGTCTTCACGTTCGCTGAAGGTTTCCAGTGTGCTGCGTTTGGGCTTGCCACTTCGGGAAGGCGCGCGCTTGAGCACGGTGGTCAGATCAGTCCAGACCACCTCGGTGCCACTTTTGGCTGTGGTCGCGATGTCCACTTCCAGCCCCAGGTCCGTATCCCGGCTATCACTTATCGTGCAATGCAGGCTCAAGGTTTCACTGACCTGAATGGGACGCAACTGTTCGATGCGATTGCGAAGATGAACAATACCCATCGGCGAAAAAGGAAATTGTGCGTTCAGCAGCATCTCCATATGCAGGCTAAATGCCGCAATATGGGGATAGGTGGCCGACAGAATGTCGGAATCCTCGGGAAAGCCGCAAACCGCGTTATAGCTGCGCAGTTTGCTCGGGTCGATTTGCAGACGGGAAAGGTTGGCCGCAATGGTTGGCACGTCCTTCGCAGTCGGTTTCAGGCTTTTCGCCTTTCGAGTCAGCGCCGCCCGCAGCAGCAGTTTGGGCATCACGGGCGGGTTGTCGAAATTCAGTGTTATGGTCATGCAGTTTGCTCCTTTTGGCCCGAGTATAAGCTGGAATACGGCAGGACGTAATTTGCCGCATTAGCCGTGGATTGTGTCGCCACAGCCAATAGTCATTGGATTGCGCAGCCAACACTGGCACAATTTGCCCGAGCGCTGATGCTTGAGAAAATCACCCGGCGAATAATCAGAATGACACAGACCGCACTGGATCTGCAGGATTCTTCTTTTATTGTACAACTGGTCTATCCGGCGCTTATAGAGCTGGGGCTGGATGTTGCAGTGATCGCAGAGCGTTGCAATATCACCTCAGAATTACTGCAGAACAATAGCGCCCGTTATCCCCACGCCGCGCAACAGCGCTTCTGGCAGGTCGTGGAAGAAGTTAGTGCCGACCCACTCATTGGCCTGCATCTGGCCGAAATCATGTCGCTCCAGAAGGGGCAGGTTTGGGAATACCTGTTTTTGAGTAGCCCCACCTTTGGAGATGGGCTGAAACGCACGCTCAATTTTCAGCGGCTGTTGTCCGACGCCTGGCAGTGGGTGCTGGTGGAGCGCGGAGAACAAGCCTCGTTGGAAGTAGATTCCGCAGTCACCGAAGCCCCCGAAACGCGTCATTTCACAGAGGCGGCTGTATTGTATCTGGTCCGCTATTTCAAGGCGCTTACGAATGACGCTTTCACGCCTGATAGCGTTCATTTCGACCACTCGGCGGCGGCAGCCGTTAGTGATTACGAGGCGCTGTTTGGCTGTCCGGTGCGATTTGATCAAACCTCGCCGGCGCTGGTTTTTGATGCGGGGATTTTGCAGATGCCGTCCAGCCGGGCGGAACCTGAGCTGTTGCAGCTGCATGAACAGTTTGCCAATGAGCGACTGTTAAAGCTGCAAAAGCAGGATATCGTAATAGCGGTGCGGCGGGCGATCGCCGAGATACTGGAGCAGGGGCAGCCGGAACTCAACGATATTGCCCGACGGTTGGCGTTGAGCCCTAGGGTATTGCGCTCTCGGCTTACCGAGGCCGAGACCAGTTTCAATCAGGTGCTGTCAGACTATCGCTGCTATCTTGCAAAGCGTCTGCTGTCGCGCACCGACGAATCCATTGGTGATATTGTTTATCTGACCGGCTTTTCCGAGCCGAGTACTTTTTACCGGGCTTTCAAACGCTGGACCGATATGACGCCAGTGGAGTATCGAGACTACAAGCGCCGGCAGCAGTAACGCCGCCAGCGCAGACAACCGCTGTTGTCAGGCTCCCAGCCAGCTCTGGCCACAGACTCGAATGACGTTGCCGGTAATGCCCTGCGACGCCGGATTGGCAAAAAAGGCGATGGTCTCCGCCACATCTTCTGGTTGGCCGCCCTGAGACAGCGAGTTTAAGCGTCGGCCCACTTCCCGGGTCATTGTCGGGATCGCCGCTGTCATGGCGGTTTCAATAAAGCCGGGTGCCACCGCATTCACCGTGATACCTCGGTCTTTCAGTTGCGGCGCCATTTGCTCTACATAGCCGATGACACCTGCCTTGGAGGCCGCATAATTGCTCTGGCCTCGCTGCCCGGCAATGCCATTCATCGACGATACACCAATAATCCGACCGCCTTCGTTAATTGCGTTTGCTTCCAGCAAGGCCTTGTTTATACGCAGGGCGGCGCCAAGATTGATCTCCAGCGTCATATCCCACCAGTGTTTTGGCATGTTGGCGAGGGTTTTGTCGCGGGTTATACCGGCGTTATGCACCACAATATCGAAGCCTCCTTTAGTTTTGGCAAGCTCCAGCAACTGACCGGGTGTGCCGTCGGCAGTAATATCGGCCACCAGAGCTTCGCCTCCCAGCTTTTGCATCAGCGTTTCCAGATCGGCGCGCATTGGTTCTACATCTAGGCCGATAATTTTTGCGCCGTCGCGGGCAAGCGTTGATGCGATGGCTGCACCGATACCTCGGCTGGCGCCGGTGACCAAGGCAGTTTTACCTGCCAGCGGCTGGGTGTCGATGGCAGCGGATGTCGCTGTTGCCTCGCTGACCCGGAAGACCTGGGCATTTACATAGGCAGATTTGTGAGACAGTAAAAATGTCAGCGGTCCGGTCAGGTTTTCTTCTGCACCGTCTTCCACGCAAAGGGTTTGAGCGGTGATGCCTTTCTTGCCGCTTTCCTTGGCCAGTGAGCGGGCCAGACCCTCCAGTGCGCGCTGGCAGGCAGCGCGTTCCGGGTCGGACTGGTCGCGATGTGGCCGCGACACAATTAACAGACGACCGCTTCTGGCAACGGATTTCAGGGCGGGCTGGAAAAATTCGTAGGCCAGCGATAGCTCGGCGGTGGTGGAAATGCCGGTACCGTCGAAAACCAGTGCCTGCAGCTTCTCGCCGGGGGCATCGTCGCCGTGTGCCCAGATTTTGGCGGCCTCGAGGGTTTTACTGATTTCACCACTGGCGTTATCCGGTGCAGCCACGGCAAGACCGTGCTGCTGGCAAAAAAGGCTTAGAGCATTCATGCAGCCCGGGTTCGGGCCGCTGCCCAACAATACGGTTCCCTGGAAAGGGGTGGTGGCACGTTTCAGCTCGGCGGGTTTACCCAGGCCGAGGTTAATCAGGGTTTCTACAATCTGGCTCATCATCCGGTTCCTGAGATTGAAAGGCGAAGTTGCTGTATTGTAGTGAGCAATTGCCCCGAGTGAATTGACGGCAAAGTCTGTATTGGGCGGCAGCTCAGCCAATGCAGACAGCCAACGCCAACGTATACTGCCAGCAACTGTTTCGGAGGTCACCATGAATACAAGCATTCGTCGCGTCGCCATTATCGGTGGAAACCGCATTCCCTTTGCCCGTTCCAATACCGCCCTGTTTGGTGCGAGTAATCAGCAGATGTTTGCCGCGGCCGTCGATGGTCTGGTCGATCGTTATGGCCTTAAAGGCCAGCGTTTGGGAGAGGTGGCCGGTGGGGCGGTGATGAAGCACGCCCGAGACTTCAACCTGGTGCGCGAAGCAGTATTGAGCACTGGGCTTGATCCGTCGACACCCTGTGTCGATGTGCAGCAGGCCTGTGGCACGGGCTTGCAGGCGATCAATATCGTGGCCAATAAAATTGCCCTGGGCCAGATCGAGAGCGGTATTGCCGGCGGCACCGATACCACCTCAGATGCACCCATTGCGGTGAACGAGGGTTTTCGCAAAATACTGATGGAAATCAACCGCTCGAAAACGTTTGGCCAGCGCCTCAAGCAGGTATTGCGCCTGCGTCCCGGGCATCTGGCTCCGGCGATACCGCAAAACGCGGAGCCACGCACGGGCCTGTCCATGGGTGGCCATACTGAAATTACTGCCAAAGCCTGGGAAATTCCCCGTGAGGCGCAGGACGAACTGGCCTTTCTCAGTCACCAGAATTTGGCGGCAGCTTATGAGCGTGGTTTTTTCAAAGACTTGATCTCGCCCTTCATGGGGTTGGAGCGCGACAACAATCTGCGTGCTGACACCTCAAAAGAAAAGCTGGCCAGCCTCAAACCCGCTTTTGACCGCGAAAATGGCACCCTTACCGCCGGTAATTCTTCAACACTCACCGACGGTGCGTCGTGCGTGCTGCTTGCCAGTGAAGAATGGGCGCAGGCCAACAATTTGCCGGTGAAGGCCTACCTGACAATGGTCGAGGCAGCCGCGGTGGATTTCACCGGGCAGTCTGGCGAGAAAGAAGGTCTGCTGCTGGCGCCAGCTTACGCTGTGCCGCGCATGCTTGAGCGTGCCGGCCTCACGCTGCAGGATTTTGACTTCTACGAAATTCACGAAGCCTTCGCCGCGCAGGTTCTCGCCACTCTCAAGGCCTGGGAAAGCGAGAGTTTCTGCCGCAACCGATTGGGCCGAGACGCTGCATTAGGGGCGATTGATCGCAGCAAGCTCAATGTGGCTGGTTCTTCTATCGCAACCGGGCATCCCTTTGCCGCTACCGGTGGTCGCGTTGTCGCCACTCTGGCTAAATTGCTGGAGGAGAAGGGTAGTGGTCGCGGGTTGGTCTCAATCTGCGCAGCGGGTGGTCAGGGCATCACCGCCATTATCGAGCGCCCATAAGCGCAAGCGGTTAGCGCAACGGTTGCGCTTCTTTCGAAAACTGCTAACGTAGGGCTCTTGTCTACCGGATGGAGCCCTAAGCTTGGAAAAGCTAATAATAACAACGCCGGCGGGTGAGATGCCGGTGTATTTTTTTCCGAAAAGTGACGATGCGCCGCTGGTTGTACTGCTGATGGATGCCATCGGTGTGCGCGACGAACTCAAGTCGCTTGCTCGCGATATACAAGCGCTGGGCTATAACGTTGCCCTGCCCAGCCTGTATTACCGAGAAGGTCACTATGAAGACATGGATTTCGGTGACCCTGAGGTTCATGCGAAAGTCATGCAATTGTATGGCTCGCTCACCCATGAAATGGTGCGTGAAGACATAGCAGCCTTGCTGTCGGCCATGGAGCAGCGCCCGGTCGGTTTGCTCGGCTTTTGTATGGGGGGCGCCAACGCGCTCATCATGGCCGGTTCTTTTCCGGATGACATTGCCGTTGCGGTAGCAGTTCATCCAGGCGGTATCACTACACACGCCAAAGATTCTCCTCATCGAATAGCTGCTAGAGCCAAAGGCAAACTGTATATCGCTATTGCCGATGAAGATCCCTATGCCACCGCTGACCAGGTGGCAGCCCTGGAGGCTTCGCTAAAACTGGGCGACGTAGACTACACGCTGGAGGTATACGAAGGCGCCCATCACGGTTTTGCGTTTGCGTCGTTGCCCTCGTTCAATGCTCAGGCTCAGCAGCGTTATTGGCAGGCGACCTGCCGCGCATTTAACGAAGCCCTTGGATAGCGCACCTAAGGGTTAACGATGAATTGGCTATTTCTGCTCTCCGTTATTACGGCGTCAATCGCTTTGCTGTTTGCATTGGTTTTCTTTGCTATCTACTGGCAAAAGCCAAGCCTGTTGCAGGCCAAATGCTGGGGTATCGCCTTTTCGATGTTGGTTGTGGCGATGTGCGCCGTTAGCGCAAGAATCGCTTTTCCCGCAGTGAATCCCTATATCTTCAGTAGCCTTCTGACGGTAAATGCAGCGCTGAGCTTTGTCTTTCTTTACTTCGGTATACTCAAATGGCGGGGTATGGCTCCGGTTGGAAAATGGGTAAGCCATCTATCATTACTGGTCATGTTCAGTGTGGGGGCATTAGCTATGGTGCTGCCGGCATGGGCGCCCTGGTCAGTGACGCTGTCGCGGGTCTATATCGCCGTGTTTTCTGCGCTGGCAGTCTACGCCCTTGTGACCGGCGATAAACCACGCAATATTGGCCATTATCTGGCGGCTGCTTTCCTGGCGATCAATCCGATCATGCAAGTAGTATCCATCGTGCTGACCTCGTTGGTAGGGCTGGGCTCGGATGGCATAGCGGCGGTGTCGGTCAGTGAGCTAACGCATTCGCCGTTTACGGTTGTCAATTTTGTAGGCCTACCTATCGGTTTTACCGGTATAGCTCTGTTCTGCCTGCTGGGTGTTTTACTGGATTTAGGGGCCGAAATACGCGAAAAGGCGCTGCGTGACTGGTTGACGGGCTGCTATAACCGTCGCGGTTTTATTGCTGTCGCTGAGCCCTTGTTTCTGAATTCTCGCCGGCGCGACAGTCACTTTTCGTTGATTTTGCTGGATATGGATAATTTCAAAGGGATCAACGACACCTACGGTCACGCCGCTGGTGACCAGGCGTTAAAAACAGTGGCCGCCGCGTTGACTGGCGGCGTGCGTAAGAGTGATCTGGTAGCCCGTTGGGGCGGTGAGGAATTTCTTGTTCTGCTTCCCGACGCCAATGCAACTGACGCACAGCGTATTGCGGAAAAGCTGCGACGCACACTGGAGCAGCTCGAGCTGGTGTTGGACGGCGGCAAACGGGTTCAACTGAGCGCCAGCTTCGGTGTGGCAGAACGCTGTGCAAGCGATCAAAAGCTCGACCCGATTGTGACGCGGGCAGATTTTGCTCTGTATTCATCAAAATCTGCCGGTAAAAACCGGGTGTCATTGAGCACCGCTCAGGATTGATAGGTGTTCATGCTTCAGGGGAAACCCGATAAAAGCTCACCCAGTCGGCAAATACTCGTGTAGTTGAACCATTTAGCCTGCGCGGCAGGCTCCCACCAGAGGGTTTGGGTGGGAGCCGGCCTTGCCGGCGAACAAAGTGAATCTCGGAGCTTGGATGCGATTCGCCTGCGCGGCAGGCTCTCACCAAAGGTTTTGGGTGGGAGCCGGCCTTGCCGGCGAAAAGCTTTGAGATTCTAGCGAATCTCAAAGTTTTCCAGTGACATATCCATCATGCTACCCACCGAACCACGCATTGCTTCGGCGTGGCCAATGGCCCGTGGCAGTAGGCGTTCAAAGAAAAACTCGGCTGTTTCCAGCTTGGCTTCGTAGAAAGCGCGATCACTCGGGTTTTCGCTCAGTTTCTTTTGAGCCGTTTCTGCCATGCGCGCCCAGAAATAGGCCATGGTGACATAGCCACTGATCATCAGAAAATCGTAAGAACCGGCACCTACGGCGTCGCGGTTGCGCGAAGCGCGTAGTAACAGACCCACGCACAGTCGATTCCAGCGGAAGGTGTGTGACAGCAGTTTACGTCCGTATTTGCTGAGTCCCGGCTTGAACAAAATGCTCAACCCGTAACCGTACATGCGCTTGCTGAAGCTGCGGTAAAGCTTCAGGCCGTCGAGAATAACCTTGCGGCCCAGCAGATCCATTGCCTGAATACCGGTGGTGCCTTCATAGAGGGTGGCAATGCGGGCATCGCGTACAATTTGCTCCATGCCGTGTTCGGCAATGTAGCCGTGACCGCCGTAGACCTGCATACCGTAGTTAGCACATTCCAGACCCGTTTCCGTGAGGAAGGCCTTCAAAATGGGCGTGACAAACCCAAGTTGGTTGTCAGCGTTTTCGCGTTCTTCTTCGGTTTCCGCAAACATCATGATGTCGCCCTGACGCGCGGCGTCGTAAAGCATTGCGCGGCCACCTTCGGCAAAGGCCTTCTGGGTGAGAATCATGCGGCGCACATCCGGATGGTGGATGATCGCATCGGCTGGCTTGTCCGGGTTTTTGTGGCCGGACAGGGAGCGCATGGAGTAGCGATCCATCGCGTAGGGGTAGCTGTTCTGATAGGCGAGCTCGGCGGCGGCCAGGCCCTGAACGGCGGTGCCCACGCGAGCCGTGTTCATAAAGGTAAACATGCAGGCCAGACCTTCGTTTTTGGGGCCGAGCATGTAGCCTTTGGCGCCATCGAAATTGATGACGGCGGTGGCGTTACCGTGAATACCCATTTTGTGTTCAATGGAGCCACAGCTCACATTGTTGAACTCTCCCATCTCGCTGTTTTCGTCGACATGAAATTTCGGCACGATAAACAGCGAAATACCTTTGGTGCCTTCCGGCGCGTCGGGGGTGCGGGCCAGCACGATGTGCACGATATTGTCGGTCAGGTCGTGTTCGCCGGCAGAGATGAATATTTTTGTGCCGGTGATGGCAAAGCTGCCGTCGTCGTTGGGTTCGGCGCGGGTGCGCATCTGGCCGAGATCCGAGCCACAGTGGGATTCTGTCAGGCACATGGTACCGGTCCACTCGCCGGTCGTGAGTTTGGGCAAATAGCGGTCTTTCTGCTCGTCGGTACCGTGTACGTAAAGGGTGTTCATGGCACCCAGGCTCAGCCCCGGATACATGCCCCAGGCCCAGTTGGCAGTGCCAACCAATTCTGATTTCAGCAGGCCAAGAGACAGCGGCAGACCTTGGCCACCGTATTCAACCGGGTGTGAAAGACCTTGCCAGCCACCGTCTATCCACTGCTGGTAGGCTTCTTTAAAGCCGTCGGGGGTGGTCACTTTACCGTTGTCGAACTGACAGCCCTGCTGGTCGCCCACCTGGTTGAGCGGGGACAGTACTTCTTCACAGAACTTGGCGCATTCAGTGAGGATCGCGTCAATCATGTCCGGTGTAGCATCTTCGCCGCAGGGCAGCTTGGCGTAGTGGGCCGGAAAATCCAGAACGTCGTTGATCACAAACTTGATGTCCCGGGTGGGAGCTTTGAAAACTGCCATGACTTACCTCTGTGAAATACCACGATTGGGGTGGACTATAGCCAAAGCGGGTCCATGCTGAATTGGCCGGAATGAGAAAGCTGCCGTGCGCTCTGGTCAATCGCAAGCTATGGAGAGGCTTCAGCCAAAGTGTAATGTCACCTGTGTGGACGGTTGGAAAGGGCGGGTGCTTTTGCTCTAATCGAGATAAAACGCATAAGGAAACTCCGATGACCTCTCAACAGCACAACGCCCAGTCCGCCAACTCACTTGAGCAACGAATTGCCCGCTTGGAAGCTATTGAAGCGATCAAGCAACTCAAGTACCGGTATTTCTTTCACTGTGACCAGAAACAACCAGAGGCAGTGCGCGCCTGCTTTGCCGATGGTCCGGTTCGCATTGAATATGGGCGGGTCGGTAATTTCGATAGTGCCGACGAGATGGTGGCGATCTTCGCCAAACTGGCCTGTGCCGAGCATATTGTGGAAATGCATCATGCACAGAATCCGCAAATCGAGTTATTGTCGGATACCGGTGCGCGCGCAATCTGGGGCATTTTTTACTATCTTATTGATACTCAGCAGCAGATAACTACCCAACTTGGCGGTTTCTATGAAGACGAGTACCGCTGTGACGCGGGTGAATGGAAAATCACGGCCACGCGATTTAACGTTAAATCTACGCAAATACTTGCTCTGAGCGATGACCGGGTGCAGGCTGTATTTGCAGGTGCGCAAGCCCCCGCCGAATTGGACGACCCCAACAAACAAGCTGGCTAAAACTTTATGAACGAAGCCGTTGTGCTGACCCGACATTCACTGTGCGATGGCGGTTATATCGCCCAAATCAGTCTCAATGCACCGCAGCGTATCAATGCGCTCAATCTTGAAATGGTAACCCGGTTACTTTTTTTACTTGAGGGCATAGCTACTGATCCGGAAGCTGTCGCTGTCTTGCTCGACGGTGAAGGGGAGCGCGGGTTCTGTGCCGGTGGTGATGTGCGGCAGTTGCGTGCATCGGCGTTATCGGCGGGAAACGGGCCCGCGCGTGAGGCCGAGCGTTTTTTTGAGATTGAATACCGGGTTGACCACCTGTTGCACAATTTCCCCAAGCCCGTCATATGCTGGGCCAATGGCGCCATTATGGGAGGCGGCCTTGGCCTGATGGTGGGGGCGAGCCACCGCATTGTCACGCCTTGTGCCCGGCTGGCCATGCCTGAAATCAGTATTGGTCTTTATCCGGATGTTGGCGCAACCTGGTTTTTACAGCGTATGCCAGGCAGCAGTGGTTTGTTTTGTGCGTTGACGGGGGTGGCGTTGAATGCGGGCGATGCGCTTTATAGTGGCCTGGCAGATTACCTTCTGCCACAACGTGCTAAGCCGGCGGTACTGCAAAAGCTTCTCAAGCTTGACTGGGCCTTTGAACGAGAGCCTGACGCAGAGATGCTGACAGCGGAGCTGACAGATTTGGAAGCTGAGCTGGATGAATGTCTGCCAGAATCGCACCTCAAGCAGCGCTCTGAATTGATAGACGCTTTGTGTGAAGATACCGCTCCCGCCGCGATTGATGAGGCTTTTGACAGCCTGCACGCTGATGATGGCTGGTTGAACAAAGCAGGGCAGACGTTCCGAGAGGGCTCTGCATCGACCGCGCGGCTTACGCTGGCGTTGTTTGAACGGGGTGCAGCACTGTCGCTGGCAGATGCGTTCAGATTGGAGCTGACTGTATCTTCCCAGCGCGTGAAACACGCTGATTTTATCGAAGGTGTGCGTGCGCGGCTGATCGACAAGGATCACCGGCCGCGCTGGACATGGGGGCGACTGGTTGACGTGCCCAGCGATGAGGTAATGGCTTTGTTTAACCCGCCCTGGGATGACCATCCGCTGGCTGACCTGAAGTAATTTTTCACAAACTTACAGGAATGGTGGGCAGAGCCAGCGCTTGTAAGGTGGCGCGAGCATTGCCTCGCCAGAACGTAGCAGGTACCTTAGCGCCTCGTTTTAGCCAGTCTCAGGTAGTACACCGTGAAAAGTTTTACCCTCAAGCCCCGATTCAGTGAAACCGACGCCTTAGGACATATCAATAACACCTCGATTGCAGTCTGGTTTGAAACCGGGCGAATGGAGTTTCTGTCGGAGGTGTTTGTCGAGCTGGGTGATGAGCAGCCCAGCTGGTTTATGGCCACCCAGACCATCGACTACCTTGGGGAGAGTTTTTTCGGGGTGGAAACCCGCATGGATGTGTGTGTGGCTCATGTTGGCAATAGCTCCTTCACGTTGGGCTGCAATATGTACCAGAACAATAAACACACGGTGCGTGGCACGGCAGTACTGGTGTATGTAGACCGGGCGACCAAAAAGCCAACACCGATTCCGCAAGTAATGCGTGACATTCTTGAAGCTGAAGTGGATGAAGGTTGGCCAGCGAAAAAGGATTGATTCGCCAGCCGGTCAGGCGCCTACCTGTAAGTGGCTAAGCACCTGACGGCAACGCGTCGCGCCTTAATCAAACGCTCTGGGCATTTTCATGTTGAGAGCATTCAGGCCGCCGTTCACCCCGATAATATCCCCGGTTAGATAGCTGGCCGCCGGTGACGCCAGATACACCGCGCAGCTGGCAATGTCTTCGACCTCGCCCAAGCGGCCCATGGGGGTCAGGTTTACCATGGCCTGTTCTATCTCATCATTCAGCACGGTTTTCAGGGCCTCGGTTCTGGTCGACCCCACCGCAATGGCATTCACCCGCACCTTGGGCGCAAATTCCTGCGCCATTTCCCGGGTCAGGAAGGAAAGGGCGCTTTTCGCGGTACCATAGGCCGTGAAGAAGGAGGAGGTTTCCTGTCCCGCCACCGACGAAATATTCAGTATGCTGCCGCCACCGGCGCTTTCCACCATTTTGGGAATGACCAGTTTGGACAGGGCGAAGGCCGTGGTGACATTGAATTGAAAGGCACCGTTAAACTCTTCCACGCTGGTTTTCAGCATGGGCTTGGGCGGAAAGCCGCCAGCATTGTTCACCAGAATATCAATGCGACCAAAGGTAGCCATGGCCTGATCCACCAGATTTTGCAGTTGATCGGGCTGCATAACATCGGTTACCACGATCAGCGCCTTGCGGCCAAAGGCCTCTACAGCGGCAGCGGTTTCCTGGAGCTGTGCTTCGGTACGGGCCGCCAAAACCAGGTCGGCACCGACTTCGGCGTAGGCCTTGGCGATGGCTGCGCCAATGCCCCGTCCGGCCCCCGTTACCAGTGCTACTTTGTTGTCCAGTCGAAATTGATCGAGTATGCCCATGGATTCCTCGTTATTATGCGGGTGAAAGTTAAAATTAACGCTTTATATTCAACACGTTATCCATACGGATTAGGTCATCCGATTGGGTGATACTTGGTGTTATACGCCTGTGACAGAATTTTGCACTAAGCTGGTAGATCGCTACATTACTGATTTGATAAGCGCGCAAAGCGTAAAGGAGAAAGCCATGAGTCAGGTATCACAGGTGCCGCGTAAGCCGCACCGCATTGAAGCCGCTGAAATTCCGGAGCGTTACGCCCGCGGCTGGTACTGCCTTGGGCTGGCTGATGAATACACTGAAACGCCTGTCAAACTGAACTATTTTGGCACCCGTCTGGTGGCTTATCGCGGCGAAGACGGGGAGGTACACATTCTCGACGGCTATTGCCCCCACATGGGCGCCGATCTCAGTGAAGGCTGTGTGGAAGGTAACTCCATCCGCTGCCCCTTCCACGACTGGCGCTGGGGTGCTGACGGTGTGTGCGACGACATTCCCTATGCCAAGCGCATTCCGCCCAAAGCGGTAATCGGTGCCTATCCTACCTGCGAACAGAACCACCTGCTGTTTGTATGGTACGACCCCGAAGGCAACCCGCCCATTGAAGAGCAGGCCATCCCCAAAATTGACGACCTGTTCAGCGGCGACTGGACCATCTGGCAGATGGACAAAATGACCATCAACACCAACTCCCGTGAGCTGGTGGACAACATGGCCGACGTGGCCCACTTTGGCCCCATTCATGGCGCGCCGGTCAAAACCTTCAAGAACATCGTGCACAAGCACACCTATCAGCAGGTGCTGACCGGTGGTAGTGAAATTCTGGCGGAAGACGGCGAGCTGACCTCAACCGCCACCTATTACGGCCCGGCTTACATGAACACCTACATGACTGGTCAGATCGACGGCCAGCTGGTGGAAAGCCGCCTGCTGGTAACCCACGTGCCCATCGATACCGAAAGCTTTGATCTGCGCTTTGGTGTTTCTGTGCGTAAGGTGCCCGGCCTGTCTGAAGAAGAAAACAACAACATTGCCCAGCAATATACCGAGCAGAACCGCACTGCCTTCTTTCAGGACGTGCATATCTGGCACACCAAAACCCGTGTGGACAACCCGGTACTGTGTGACGGCGATGGCCCGGTTCACAAATTGCGTCAGTGGTACGATCAGTTCTATGTAGACGTAAAAGATGTGCCTGAGCAGTTTAATGAAAAGAAAGAATACGTTGTGGATTACAACCTGCGCGGTGCGTAATCGCCGGAAATGACGATAAGCCCGGATATGGCAGCGAAAGCTGCTGTACCGGGCTTTTTATTTTTGGTATTACCTTCGACCAGTATGTAACGCGCGTTCCGCCGCTCTCCTGAAGGGAGAAGGCTCAAGGGAGGGCCGGAGTGAGGGCATAATTGCCCAAGCATGCCCGGCCATCTGAAACGCGCCAACCCAAAACCAATAAGGAACCCACCATGGATGTACGCAGTCTCGGCTATGTAGTTATCGAATCCACTGATCCCGCCAAATGGCTGGATTATGGCACCAATATTCTCGGTATGATGGTCGCCCCCATGATGCCCGACGACGGCAACGTGTACCTGAAAATGGACGAGCGTCCGTTTCGCTTCGCGATCACCAAAGGCGACACCGATCGCCTGCAAGTGTGTGGCTGGGAACTGGCCGATCAGGACACCTTTGAAGCCACCAAGGAAAGCCTGGAAAGCGCCGGTATCGCCTTCACCGAAGGCAGTGCCGAACAGGCCCAGGCACGGCAGGTGCGCGGACTGATCAGCCTGCAAGACCCGGCGGGGAATGGTTTGGAACTCTACTGGGGCGCTTCGCTGGATTACGCCAAATTTGTTTCCCCCAAAGGCATTGCTGAATTCGAAACCGGCTTTAATGGTGATATGGGCTTTGGTCACGCCGTGCTACCCGCACCCAACCTTCAGGAAACCCATGCCTTTTACCGCGATGTACTGGGCTTTGGTGATACCGACTACATGCACTTCAAATTCAGTGACGACCCGAACGACCCCGGCATGGGCCTCAACTTCATGCACGTGAACAACCCGCGTCACCACAGCCTGGCTCTGTATCAAGATCAAAGCCCCGTAGGCTGTATTCACCTGATGGTAGAAGTACGTGAAGACGTGGACGAAGTGGGCTACTGCCTCGATCGCGTAAACGAAGCTGGCATTCCCATCGTCTCCACCCTTGGCCGTCACACCAACGACCGCATGCTGTCTTTTTACATGGCTACGCCCACCGGCTTTGCCATGGAATTCGGTACCGGTGGCCTGCAAATGGATTGGGAAGGTTACACTCCCACCGTAAGCACCCTGCCAAGCTATTGGGGCCACAAATTCCAGGCGCCGCCGGAAGCCTGATTGTATAAACGTCGCGCCAGCGCATTGCAGTAACAAGAGGACTTTTTGATGTCAGAAAAATCACAACTCCAGCAAAAAGTGCGCGCCGCCGCGCGCGAGCTTGTACCGGTGCTGCGTGAGCGGGCCGACGCCTGTGAGCAGGCACGGCAGGTGCCGGCAGAAACCATCAAGGATTTTGCTGAGGCCGGCTTCTTCCGTATTCTGCAGCCGAAAAAGTGGGGCGGCTATGAGCTCGACCCCCACGATTTTTACGACGTGCAGATGACCGTCGCCGAAGGGTGTATGTCTAGCGCCTGGTGCTTGGGCGTTATCGCCATTCACAACTGGCAGCTGGCATTGTTCGACGACCGCGCCGCGCAGGATGTGTGGGGTAAGGACGACAGCGTGCTGATCTCTTCATCCTATATGCCCGTGGGCAAAGTGGAGCACGTAGATGGCGGCCTGAAGCTCAGTGGCCAGTGGGGCTTTTCCTCCGGCTGCGATCACTGCGACTGGGTATTTCTGGGCGCTATGGTGCCACCCAAAGATGGCGCGGCTGGCGGCCCACCCGATATGCGTACCTTTCTGGTGCCACGCAGCGACTACGACATCGTCGATGATTGGCATGTAATGGGCCTGAAAGGCACCGGCTCCAAAACCATCGTCGTAAAAGATGCGTTTGTACCGGAATACCGCACCCATAAAGCCATCGACGGTTTTACCTGCAACAGCCCGGGCAATGCAGTAAACACCGCGCCACTGTTTAAAATTCCCTTTGGTCAAATGTTTGTTCGCGCGGTATCCACAGCCGGTATCGGCGCACTCAAAGGCGCTTGCGATACCTTTGTAGAAAAAACTGCCAAGCGTGTCGGTAAAAACGATGGCAAATCTGCCGGTGAAGACCCTCACGCACGCTATGCACTCGCGCAAGCCGACTCCATCGTAGACGAGTTGAAACTGGTACTGTTCCGCAACTTCGATCGCCTGCTTGAAGCCGCCAGCGGTGGCCCCGAACTCACGATGGAAGAACGCATAAAATTCCGTTGGGATTCCGCCGCCGTGCCGCAGCGCTGCATTGACGGCGTTGATCCGCTGTTTGCGTTTGCCGGCGGCTCCGGTATTTACCAGGGCAACACACTGATGCGCGCCTTCGTGGATATTCATGCATCGCGTGCGCACACTGCCAACAATCCGCACAAATACGGCGGCAACTGGGGTGGCGTACAGCTGGGTGCAGACAACACCGACTTCTTCCTTTAAAGCCTCAAGCAAGCCGCCTTACCCCAAGGCGGCTTGCTCCAATCCCTCCAACAATTGACTCAAAGGGCTGCGTACGCCCTGCGCGCCGCGTTGCAATACATGGGTGTAGATCTCGGTTGTCGTAACGTCGGAGTGGCCCAGCTGTTGCTGCACGGTGCGAATATCGGCACCACTTTGCAGTAAATGCGTGGCAAATGAGTGGCGCAAAGTATGACTGCTCACCGGTTTGCCGATATCACAGGCTTTTGCGGCGCTGCGAATGATTTTATTGAATGAGCTTTCATCATAAAGATGGCGCCGCAACACCTTGTCTTGCGGATCAATGCTTAAGCGCGACGCCGGAAACAGATATTGCCAGGCCAGCTCTCTTGGCGCAGAGGGGTATTTGCGGGCGAGGGCATCCGGCATCCAGACACCGCCGTAACTAGCAATTTCAAGGTCATCGAGTAAGCAAGATTTCACCCGCAAAATTTGAGCGCGTAGCAGCTGAATCAATTCTGGCGCCAGCGTTGTCAGTCGGTGCTTGCCACCCTTCGCCTGCCCACCTTCGCCTGCAAGAAGTGTAATTATTGATAATCCAGATCGACGTCTTTTACCCGCAAACGCACAAGTTCTATACGGCGCAAACCAGAACCGTAAAGCATGGCCGCCATCAAACGGTGAGTTCCCTCCAGGTTCGCCAGAATTTTTTTCACCTCCAGCGGGGTGAGTACCGTTGGTAGCTTGGGCTGGCGTGTATTTCGCCGAAAGCCGCTAACATCCCCAAGGGGTTGCTCCAGAAATTTATTGTACAAATAGGCCAGCGCATTCAAGGCGATAGCCTGGGTACCCGCCGCCACATTACGCTCAACAGCCAGCCAAGTAAGAAAAGCCTCAACCTCACCGGGCCCCATATTTTTGGGGTGTTTTTTTTAATGAAATACAATAAAGTAACGAATCCAATACAAATAAGTGCCAACCGTGCGGCGACTGTAACACCGCACCATCATGTGGCCGCGAATAGACTCAAGGAATGGAGATGCGGACCCGGACATATCGATACTCCCTTATCGAATACTGTATGGAAGAACAGTATTTGATCTTCCTTCGATTTTCAAGGTCGACCCGGCTAAAGGGCAGGGTGGCCGACTGCTATCCCGGCGTAATTAACAAAATCAGCTACTTAAAAAATCAGGTTTACCCGTATTTATCAAAAGAGGGTCTACCCGCTATTAATTATTATGAGGTCGGAGACCTCATTAACAGGCTGTTATGCGTAAAGGCGATCATGGCGAATAATTAAAACATTCCAGCATGGCTGGAGGCAGAGGTTCGTGA
>NZ_JBFJTH010000026.1:0-31334 GCF_041625495.1 Litorivivens sp.
AGGTCAAGAAGAGCTGTTGCTCGGCGCGGGTGATGCCCACGTAACACAGGCGACGCTCCTCTTCGAGACTCTGTTCTTCCATCGACATGCGGTGCGGGAATAGGTTCTGTTCCATGCCGGCAATAAACACTACCGGAAATTCCAGGCCCTTCGCCGAGTGCAGTGTCATCATCTGCACGCTGTCTTCGTATTCGTCGGCCTGTTGTTCGCCAGCGTCCAATGCAGCTTGGTCGAGGAAGGCGCGCAGTAGTGTTACTTCCTCGTCTTCACTTTCAAAGGTGCGTGCAGCGCTGACCAGTTCCTGCAGGTTTTCTACCCGTGCCTGACCTTTTTCACCTTTTTCTTTTTTGTGAAATTCTATTAGCCCAGAGGCTTCAATGGCGTGATCTACCTGCTCATCGAGGGGCAGTTCTGCAATGGCGCTTTCCATGCTGCCAATCAGCTCAATGAAAGCCTGCAGTGCGCCGCTGGCGCGAGCGGGTAGTACTTTTTCTCGCAGGCAGAATTGCGCGGCCGCCCACAGCGAACACCCCTGATCGCGGGCGAGTGTGCGCAGCTGGTCCAGTGTGCGCGCGCCAATGCCTCGTGTTGGGGTATTGATAACACGCTCGAGCGCGGCGTCGTCATCGCGGTGTACACACAGGCGCAGGTAGGCCAGTGCATTGCGGATTTCCAGGCGATCGTAAAAGCGTTGCCCGCCGTAAATGCGGTAGGGCAAGCCCGCGCGAATCAGGTTTTCCTCCAGCACCCGCGATTGGGCGTTGCTGCGATAGAGGATAGCTATATCACTGCGGGCGAAGTCGCCGCCATTTGTAAGACTGTCGATACGCTCAGTGATAAAGCGCGCTTCGTCCTGCTCGTTGAAGCCGGCGTACACTTGAATGGGATCGCCTTCGTCGCCCTGACTCCACAGCTCTTTGCCCAGTCGGTCACGGTTGTGGGCGATCACCGCGTTGGCGGCCTTCAGGATGGTTTGGGTGGAGCGGTAGTTCTGTTCCAGCCGGATGGTGTCAACGCTGTCAAAATCACGCGCGAACTGCTGAATGTTTTCAATGCGTGCGCCGCGCCAGCCGTAGATTGACTGATCGTCATCGCCGACAGCCGTGATTGGCACCTGTTTGCCCGCCAGAACCCTGAGCCAGGCATATTGGATGGTATTGGTGTCCTGAAACTCGTCTACCAGAATATGACGGAAGCGATTCTGGTAATGCCCCAGCAGAGCCGGGTGGTTCAGCCAGATTTCGTGGGCGCGCAGTAACAGTTCGGCGAAATCCACGACCCCTTGTTGCTGACAGATTTCTTCGTAGCGCCGGTAGACCCGCAGCATCGTGGTAATGAACAGGTCGGAGCCGTAATCCTCTATATGCTGGGAGCGTTTGCCTTCGTCTTTCTGGGCGTTAATGAAGTACTGGGACTGGCGCGGCGGCCAACGGCTTTCGTCCAGCTCCAGTTCGCGGTGGATGCGCTTGAGCAGGCGCAACTGGTCGTCGCTGTCGAGAATCTGGAAGTTGTCGGGCAGCCCTGCCTCTTTCGCGTGTGCTTTGAGCAGTCGGTGTGCCAGCCCGTGAAAAGTGCCTACCCACATGCCGGCGTGGTTAAACCCGAGCAGATCTTCTATGCGGCTGCGCATTTCGCGCGCGGCTTTGTTGGTAAAGGTGACCGCCAGAATACTATGAGGTGAGCAGCCTTCCGCCTGAATCAGCCAGGCAATACGGTGCACCAGCACGCGCGTTTTGCCACTGCCGGCACCGGCCAGTACCAAGCTGTTTCCGGGGGCGGCAGCAACGGCCTGGCGCTGCGCGTCGTTAAGATGATTGAGAATGTGTGATACGTCCATGGGGTGGCATTCTAGCGTGAATCGGGCGGCGAGTGGGATGTTGCTTGCTGGTTTGTTCTTAGCCCACAGGCTTCAGACCTCGGCCGCTGAATCGGCTACAATCCCCCAAAAGGAGTCGTACCCACCATGAAACCCCGCAACATTATTCGCGCTATCGAAAACGGTCGCCACGAGCTGCGCAAATCTGAGCGCAAAGTGGCCGATTTTGTGTTGGCCAAGGCGGAAGATGTGATTCACATGCGCATTGTGGATCTGGCGCAGGAGTCTCAGGTGAGTGAGCCGACGGTGGTGCGTTTCTGTCGCGCCATTGGGTGCGATGGTTTTCAGGCCTTCAAGCTTGCGTTGGCACAACATGTGGCGCACAGCCCGCGCTACCAGCAGTACCGCTTTACTGAGCAGGACTCGGCCCATGAATATACCTTTAAGGTATTTGATGCGACCATGGAAACCTTGAAGCGGGTTCGCGACAATATTGATGTGGGTGCGATTGAAAAAGCGGTAGAAGCCCTGCGCAGCGCGAACCGGGTGGAATTTTACGGCTTTGGTGCCTCGGGCGCGGTTGCTAGCGACGCGCAGCACAAATTTTTTCGTCTGCAGATTTCTTCCAGTGCCTACTCCGACCCTCATATACAGGCCATGTCGGCGATGTCGCTGCGACGCGGTGATGTGGTGGTCGCGATTTCCCAGTCCGGGCGAACGCGCGCCCTGCTTGATGCCATCCAGCTGGTGAAGGAGGCCGGTGCCACAGTGGTGGGCTTGGCGCCCAGTGGTACGCCGGTGGTGGAGGCCTGCGACCTGCCTATTTACATTGATGTTGAAGAAGACAACGAAAACTATACCCCGCTGCCCTCGCGTATTGCCCATATGGCGGTGATTGATATTCTGGCGGTGGGTGTTTCCCGAGCCAAGGGACCATCGGTGCGTGAGCACCTGGCTACACTGAATCGCGGCCTGCAATCATTGCGGGTACTGCGCGAACCCTGAGTAACTGGAATGGGTGTTGCGCGAGCCGTCTGGCTCCGGCCGTAGTTGCATATGCCCCGGTGCTGGGCTAACTTGGCGTCAAATAACGTTTTGCCAGCCCCAAGGAGATCAGAATGAAACTGGTAACAGCGGTGATCAAGCCCTTTAAACTTGACGACGTGCGCGCCGCATTGTCAGACGTAGGAGTGCAGGGTATCACGGCGACCGAAGTGAAAGGCTTTGGCCGTCAGAAAGGCCACACTGAATTGTATCGTGGCGCAGAGTATGTGGTGGATTTTCTGCCGAAGGTAAAGTTGGAAATCGCGGTCGCAGACGATCAGGTCGAGCGCGTTATTGAGGCTGTGTCGAAGTCGGCGAACACCGGAAAAATTGGTGACGGCAAGATTTTTGTCAGCGCACTGGAGCAGGTTATACGTATCCGCACTGGAGAAACTGGCGAAGAAGCCATTTAGGCCTCCGGGCCTGCACTGCCCGGTGCAGGCCACCCCTCTTCCCTTGAGAATATCCCCCTGCAATAAGCTGTAATAAGCGAAAGCTCGAATAGAACAAAATATACTAGCGCCCGCGAATTCTACCTATTGTGTTTTGAACGCCAAACGTGCAATTTTGGCCGGAAATCTGTTGTGGTGATGTGGATACAAAAGCGAGGTTTACATCATGGGGACGAGCCGACGAGACAGTGCGTTTGACGACGACTTTACCGAAAGTGTCGAGGAGCCTTGGGACGATACCGAGGATACTCATACACTGACGGCGCGTGAACGTATTCGCAGGCAGCTGGCGGACGATGTTGAGGCGTATCTGGCCCGAGGTGGACAGATTCAGCACCTGGAAACTACGGCACATGCGGAGAGTCACGCAGAGAAAGTGGGCGACAACGATTTCATTTAGCCGCTATTTTCTCAGTATCGCCTAGCTGGTCAGTTCGCGGATCAAGTCCGGAACGCTATGCCAGTGCGAAAAGCCTGGGCCAACAGCTTGGTGCTTTCCGGTAATTCTTGCTTGCAAGGTGTGCATACCAAGCAGGCGTGCCGGTTCAATATCATGATAAGGGTCGTCGCCGATATGGAGTGTCTGCGCCGGCCCAGCCCCACCAATATCCAGTGCCGCACGGAATATCTCTGGTGCAGGCTTGCTGATTTTTACCTCCTCTGCCCGAACAGCCCCGCTAAAATACCGTCCGATAGGCATGCGTGTTACATCGGCATTGCCATTGGTCAGCGCCACCACAGAGAAGTGTTCGGCCAGCCATGCCAGTCCGGCTTCAGCGTCGGGAAAGAGTGATACGGCCTGACGCGCTTCCAGAAAAACTTCAAAGGCTTGGTCTGATAGGGTGCGTGCGCGCTGCTTGCTAAACCCGGCTTCCAGCAATTGGCAGTACAGGCTGTCGCGTCGCCAGAGACTGATATCGTGCTGCAGCTCAGGATGCTTTTTCAGGTGTTGCAGACGATAGTCTCGCAGATCGTCGCTGCTCAGGGTGCTGAACAGCTGGGCTTCCTCGCGACAGAGGAAATTGTAATAGACCACCTCCGCGCGGGCGATCACATCGGTCACTGGCCACAGGGTGTCGTCGAGGTCGAGGGTGATCAGTTTAATGTTCATGAAGACTCTTTTTTACGGCGTGCCGCGCGCGGGTGTGCTTTGTCATACACCTTGGACAAGTGCTGGAAATCCAAGTGGGTGTAAACCTGGGTAGTGGACAGATTGGCGTGTCCGAGCAGCTCTTGTACGGCGCGCAGATCGCTGCTGGATTCCAGCAGGTGGCTGGCAAAAGAATGGCGCAGCATGTGGGGGTGTACAGACTGATAGATGCCCTGCTTTTTGGCGAGCAGTTTCAGTCGCTGTTGTATGCTGCGAACCCCGAGTCGCGCTCCGCGCTGGCCTATAAACAGCGCAGTTTCGCTTGGGTCGGCGCAATGCAGGTCACGCACTTTCAGCCAGTTTTTCAGTGCGGTAAGCGCGACGGAGCCTACAGGTACTGTGCGGGTTTTGCTGCCTTTGCCGGTGACGGTGACTAGCGCGCTGTTGAACTGGATGTCGAGCGTGTTCAGTGAAGCTAGCTCCGCCAGGCGTAACCCTGAGGAATAAAACAGTTCGGCGATGGCCTGGTCTCGCGCTTCAATCCAGTTGTCAGTGGGGCCAGATAGCATCTGCTCCATCTGTTCCGGGCTGAGTGCTTTGGGTAGTCGCTTGGGCGACTTCGGCGCCTGAATACCCAGTGCCGGGTTGTTGTCGCATAGGCCCTCGCGTACCAGGTAATTGAACAGTGTACGCAGGGCAGACAGTTGTCGCTGAATGGTGCGGCCACTGGCGCCGCCGGCGCGGCGGTCACTGACAAAATGGCGGATGGCGGCCACGTCGACCTGGCTGGCGGTATCGATTCGCCGTGTCTCGCAAAAACGGAGGAAGAGCTCGAGATCTCGGCGATAGCCTTTCAGTGTGTGTTGGCTGAGTCGACGCGCTGACTGCAGGTAGCTGAGACAGTGTTCGACCGCGTCACGCAAAGGCATGTCAGGATTTTAGCAACCGGGGCAGGCAACGGTTTATCACTTCGGCAATGTAACCCAGAAACAGGGTATCCATGCTGCTCTGGAAGTGCTGAGGATCTTTACTGCCAATGGCAATCAGGCCCAGCGGGCGATCACGGTGCAATGGCACAACGGCCGCGGAGCCTACTCGAGCGACTTCTTTGTCGCCAAACAGGAAGGCGATTTCCGTATCGCGGAGTATGCCGCAAATGGCCTTGTTGTTTTTCAGAATGCTGCCCACGTATTTGCTGGCCTCGGCTTCGCTGGTCACGCGCAAGCGTGAATTACTCACTACCGGGTTGCCAAACACGACCAGGCCGGCCGCGTCGATGTCGAAGTTTCGCGTCAGGTGGGTGCAGAAAATGTCCGACAACTCGTCAGCGCGCTTAGCTTCGACCAGGGCGAGCACCAGAGCCTTGGTTTTTTCAAATAGCACGTCGTTGCGTTGGGCGTTTTCCAGCAGGCCGCTGAGGCGTGAGCGCATTTCCATATTGCGTTCACGCAAAATGCTTACCTGCCGTTCGGTGAGAGAGACAGCTTTACCGGTATCCTGAGACAGCTTGATTTCGGCTAGCAGGTCTTCGTGCTTGAGGAAAAAGCCTGGATGATTACGCAGATAGCGCGCAACGTCGTCGTCGGTCAGGGTGTCGGTCTTTTTTTCTGTCGATGATTCCACGTTGCGGGTTCCTGTTGCTGGTCGCGTCATTGTTGTCTGGGCGTTATCGTTGCCGCGCCGCTATATGCGTACCTGGCCTTCAAAGACTGTGGTGGCTGGCCCGGTCATGATAACGGGATGACCCTCCCCCTGCCAGTTCAGGCTCAGCTCGCCGCCTTTCAGCTCGGCGGTGGCATCGGCATCGAGCAGGCCGCGCTGAACTCCGGCAACCATCGCTGCACAGGCGCCGCTGCCACAGGCCAGGGTTTCGCCTACACCGCGTTCAAACACCCGCAGCCTGAAACGCTGCCGATCAATGATCTGCATAAAGCCCACATTGACTCGTTTTGGAAAGCGCGGGTGCGCTTCTAGGGTGGGTCCCAGGCTTTCGACGGGCGCGGTGTCGACATTGTCCACCTGCAGTACCACATGCGGGTTGCCCATCGAAACGGCGCTGACCTCTAATACTTGCCCGTCAGCTTCCAGCTCGTAAGTGGTGGCGCGCTGATCAGCCACAAAGGGGATCTCAGTCGGCTCGAGATAGGGTGACCCCATGTCTACCTTTACGCGCTTGTGCTCGTCGATTTCCAGACTGATCACGCCACTGCAGGTTTCAACTCTGATGGGGTTGTTGCCGGTAAGTTTTTTGTCGCGTACAAAGCGGGCAAAACAGCGCGCGCCATTGCCGCACTGTTCGACCTCACTGCCTTCGGCATTGAAGATGCGGTAGCGAAAATCTACATCTGGGCGCTGCGGTGCTTCTACCACCAGCAGTTGATCGCAGCCCACCCCAAAATGGCGGTCGGCGATTTTTCGTACGTGATGGGGCTTGAGGGTAAAACGCTGGGTGATCAGGTCAACGACGACAAAGTCGTTCCCAAGCCCGTGCATTTTGGTAAATTTGAGCAGCATAATCCGGCACCTGTGCGCCTCGCCGTTGGCGCGCTGAGTATAGGATGCTGGAAGATTGCTTCAACAACGCGGGTTGTCAGGGGAGCAACTGTTCGCCCAGCATCAGGTCGGCGAGTGATTCCCGCGCCCGGATCAGGTAAACCTGGTCGTTGTCGACCATGACCTCTGCGGCGCGTCCTCGGCTATTGTAATTGGAACTCATGGTAAATCCATAGGCACCGGCTGAAGCTAGGGTAAGCAGGTCGCCCTCGGCAAGACAGAGTTCACGGCCTTTGGCCAGAAAATCGCCGGTTTCACAGACTGGGCCGACAATATCGTAGGCTTTGCGCTCACCGTTGCGTGGCGATACCGGCAGCAGATCCATCCAGGCGCTGTACAGTGCCGGGCGCAGCATATCGTTCATCGCCGCATCGACAATGGCAAAATTTTTGTGCTCATTGTGCTTCAGGTATTCCACTTTCATCAGCAGTTGGCCGGCATTGGCTACCAGTGAGCGACCCGGCTCAAACAATAGTGTGAGGTCGCGCTCGCCCAGGCGCTCGCGCACGGCACCGATATATTGGGCCGGTGTGGGAGGCTGTTCGTCGCGGTATTTAACGCCGAGGCCGCCACCCAAATCCAGATGGCGAATGGTGATGCCCAGGGTGGCAAGCTCGTCGATTAGCAGCAGTACGCGGTCCAGAGCATCGAGAAACGGGCTGACATCGGTCAGCTGGGATCCGATATGGCAGTCTACGCCAATCACATTGATGTGGCTCAGATCGCGGGCGCGGGCATAGACTTGCGGCGCTTCCTTGATGTCGATGCCAAACTTGTTGTCGCGCAGGCCGGTAGAAATATAGGGGTGAGTCTGGGCATCAACGTCGGGGTTTACGCGGATAGAAACCGGTGCGGACAGCTTCAGTTCGGCTGCAACCGAATTGAGGCGTTCCAGCTCCGAGGCTGATTCCACATTAAAGCAGCCGATGCCGGCTTTGAGGGCTTCGGCCATTTCGTCGGCAGTTTTTCCGACGCCGGAAAAGACAACTTTTTTGGCGTCGCCGCCTGCGGCTAGTACCCGGGCCAGTTCGCCGCTTGAGACAATGTCAAAACCGGCACCCAAGCGTGCCAGAACATTAAGCACGGCAATATTTGAGTTGGCTTTTACGGCATAGCAAACCTGATGCGGCATGCCCTCAAGCGCACGGGTGTAGGCGTTGTAGGCGGCTTCTATATACTGGCGGGAGTAGATGTAGGTCGGGCTGCCGTATTGTGCGGCAATGGCGCTCACCGCCACGTTTTCCGCAAACAGTTGGCCGTTCTGGTAGTGAAATACGGCGCTCATCGGGCCTTCTCCTGTTGGTTTGTTGCAACGTGGTCGGCCGGTTCGTCGGGCAGGCGCAACGGGCCTTTCTGGCCGCAGGCTGCCAGCAGGAACAGAGAAAGAAGTATGCCAAGAAGTCGTGTTGCCATAAGCCCTGCCGCCAGTACCATCAAAGGGCGGGCATTATACCGGAATCTGCTGTGGTTGCCTGCCGCTGTGGTTGCCTGCGTGGCGTGATTGCTGAACAATAGCTTTCTTTTGACGAGTTGGGGATGGGAATGAAACGCATTCTGGTGACGGGCGGTACCGGCTATATCGGCAGCCATACGGTGGTTGAACTGCTGCAGGCAGGATGCGAGGTCACCATCGTTGACAACCTGAGCAACAGTTTTCGCGTGGTGCTGGAACGGATTGCCAGCATCAGTGGTCGCGTGCCGGACTTTATCGAGGGCGATATCCGCGATCGCGCCGTGATGGAGGCTGCACTCAAGCATTCGCAGGCTGAAGCGGTGATCCACTTCGCTGGTCTCAAAGCGGTGGGTGAAAGTGTCGAGCAACCCCTGAAGTATTACGATAACAACGTTAACGGTACGCTGGTGTTATGTGAGGCGATGAACGCCTGCGGCGTGAAGAAGCTGATTTTCAGCTCATCGGCAACGGTTTATGGTGATGCTGCGGCGCCCTACCGTGAGGATATGCCACTGGGGCGGGCCACCAATCCCTACGGTGCCTCCAAGGCCATGATTGAACGGATCCTAGAAGACCAATGCATCGCCGACAGCGACTGGTCGGTGGGAGCGTTGCGCTACTTCAATCCAATTGGCGCCCACGCGTCGGGCTTGATTGGCGAAGACCCCCAGGGGATTCCCAACAACCTGATGCCCTTCATCAGTAAAGTGGCGGTTGGACAACTGCCGCAGCTGTCCATTTTCGGCGATGACTACGACACTCCCGATGGCACCTGTATTCGCGATTACCTACACGTGGGTGATCTGGCTGACGGCCACGCCAAGGCGCTCAAGGCGCTGGCTACTCCAGGCTATCACGTGTTCAATCTGGGTACCGGCCGAGGTTATTCCGTGAAGGAAATGGTTGAGACCTTTCAGCGCGTTACGGGGCAGGCTGTGCCGCATGTTTATGCACCGCGGCGCGAAGGCGATCTGGCAGAGGTGTGGGCCGATGCAAGCAAGGCCAAACGTGAACTTGGCTGGTCAGCCGATACGCCGCTGGAAAAAATGATGGAAGATACCTGGCGCTGGCAAAGCGGGAACCCGAACGGGTATCGGGGCTGAGTTTGCCGGAGGAGCATGGCGCTCCTCTGCCTTAGTTGCTAGGGGCTTGCGCGGCCGCTTTGGGGCGTACCCGCTCTCCCATTAAGTAAATCCCTTTCAGCAGATTCAGTGCCTCGAACAACTGATTGTCATCTTCTGCCAGTGTAGTGTCGGAGTCGCCGTTCTTGCGACTGCGGCTGGTGCTTTCTTTACCGTCGTCGCGGGTCAGATGGCCGTGTAGGTCTGCTTCTGTCACCTCACCATTGCGCTCCAGTGTTTGTACTCGTGCCCGCTCGATGGTGATATCCGGCGCAATGCCCTGAGCCTGGATGGAGCGGCCGTTGGGCGTGAAGTAACGCGCAGTGGTTATTTTGATGGCGCGGTCGCGCGTGAGAGGCAGTACCGTTTGCACCGAGCCCTTGCCGAAACTCTGGGTGCCGACAATCAGTGCGCGCTTATGATCCTGCAGCGCGCCTGCAACAATTTCAGAGGCGGATGCGGAGCCGCCGTTAATCAAAACAACCAAAGGTGTTTCGTCCGCAGGTTCGGTGGCAGAGGCCTCGAAGATGGTTTTGGAGCTGGGAATGCGACCTTCGGTGTAAACAATCGTGCCCTCGTTTACAAAGATATCCACCAGTTCGATGGATGATTGCAGCAGGCCGCCGGGGTTGTTGCGCAAATCCAGAATCAACCCTTTCAGTGGCGTGTTGCTGCGTTTCAGTTGGTCCAGCTCGCGCTTGAAGTCGGTGGCCGTTTTGGTCTGAAACTGGGCCAGCCGGATATAACCAAAGCCGGGCTCCAGGGTTTTGGACCGCACACTTTTCACGGTGATGATGTCGCGGGTCAGGGTAACTTCGAAAGGTGCATTAATGCCCTCGCGAACCACGGTGAGTTCGATGGTGGTGCCTTTCGCTCCGCGCATCAGATCGACGGCTTCCTGCAGGCTCATGCCTTTCACTTGTTTGTCGTCGAGCTCAATGATCAGGTCGCCGGCGCGAAGGTCCGCTTTCTGGGCCGGGCTGTCGTCGATTGGGGCGATAACTTTGACAAAGCCGTTCTCCATGCTCACTTCCAAGCCCAAGCCACCAAACTCGCCGGTGGTATTGGTCTGCAGGTGATCAAAAGAACTGGCATCGAGAAAGGAGGAGTGCGGGTCGAGGCCATTCAGCAGTCCGCGAATGGCATCTTCCAGTAACTGGCGATCATCCACTTCATCCACGTAGCTGTTGCGCACCTGATTGAAAACGTCTGCGAATAGGCGCAAGTCTTCCAGCGGCAACTCACTTTGCGGCGCTGTATCTTTAGCGATTGCTGCGGGGGTGATCAGGCAGCTCAGCAAGGCGGCAGTGTGGACTAGTCGCTTCATTAACATACTCCGTAGCTTTAAACGGCATTGTACATAGATGTGGGGGGACACCCCAAGGTGTTTGGCCGGAGGTCCGGACACGCTATCCCCGACACCATCCGGAGGGGTTGGTCGGTCGTCCATTTTTTCGGATTTCGAAATACAGTGAGGCCTCCGTGCGCCCGCCACTGTTGCCGACCGTCGCGATGGTGTCGCCGGCTTTGACCCAGTCGCCGGTATCAAATAAGAGCGATTCGTTGTGACCGTAAAGGCTCATATAGCCGCCGCCGTGATCGATAATGATAAGCAGGCCGGCACCACGCAGCCAATCGGAAAACACCACCCGACCGTGATGGATGGCTTTCACTGGGCTGCCTTTGGTTGCGCCGATTACGACACCGTTCCAGTTCAGGCTGGAGCCGTCGCGGGAGGTGCCAAAGCGGTGTAAGGTTTTGCCGCTGGCGGGCCAGGTCATTTTGCCCTTGCGAGTATGGAAGGGGCGGTAGCTTTCCGGTAGAGCGATATTGACCACTTCCTCTTCAATGGCCTGCAGCAGCTTTAGCAGGTCGTCCTGCTCTGCCTGCATGGCTTTGAGTTTCTGGTCGCGTGAGCTGATTTGGTTGTCCAGTGCGGCAAGGGTGGTCTGGCGTTCCTTCTGGCGGGCCGCGAGATAGCTCTGCTGCCGTTTCAGGTCGGCACGGGTGGTATCGAGCTCGGCGGCCTTTGCTTCGATGGCGGGCTCAAGCGCGTTGAGTTCCGCAATAGTTTCGCGGTAGGCGTGTATCTGTTCAGTGCGGGCGCGATTGAAATAATCGTAGTACACCAGCGCCCGGCTGAGGGTGTCGGGCGATTGCTGGTTGAGCAGCATTTTCAGCTTTTTTTCCTGCCCCAATTGGTAGGCAGCGAGAATCTGCTGTTCGATCAGGGTTTGCTGTGTGCGGCGTTTGTCGTCGAGAGCGCGCTTGCGTGCAGACAGATCGCTGAGCTGGCTTTTCTGGCGAAGCAGTGCCTGTTGGGTGTTGTGCAGTTCGCGCTGGAGTTTGCCAAGACGGGTTTCAATTTCGCGTAGCGCCCGCTGTTCGCTATTGCGCTTTTCCCGATTGCTGTTGAGCTCACGCTGAACACTTTCGATGCGCGATTTCAGTGCTTTGAGCTGCTTGCGTTTGGTGTCATCGCCGGACACCGCCGCCGACCAGCCGAGCAGGCTGATCAGCAGGGCGATAACCAGGTTGCGCGTTGGCACTATTTAGGCTTCGATGACGAGCGACTGACCGGTCATTTCTGCGGGTTGCTCCAGCCCCATCAGCGCCAGCATGGTTGGTGCAACATCGGGTAGGCGACCCGGTTTAAGGCTGAGTTGACGCGGTCCAACATAAATAAAGGGCACCAGTTCGGTGGTGTGCTGGGTGTGAGGCTGGTTGGCGTTGTAGTCCAGCATCTGTTCGCAGTTGCCGTGGTCGGCGGTAATCAGACAGTCCGCGCCAGCCTCCAGTACCGCCTCGGTCACTCGGCGTAGACTTTCGTCGATCGCTTCAGCAGCCTTGACGGCGGCCTCAAAAACACCGGTATGGCCAACCATGTCGCCGTTGGCATAGTTAACGATGATGGCGTCGTATTTGCCGCTGTGGATGGCCTCAACCAGTTTGTCGGTAACTTCCGGCGCGCTCATTTCTGGCTTCAGGTCGTAAGTGGCAACATCCGGCGACGGCACCAGGATGCGCTCCTCGCCGTCGTACAGTTCCTCGCGGCCACCGCTGAAGAAGAAGGTAACGTGCGCGTACTTTTCGGTTTCCGCCATGCGCAATTGGGTTTTGCCCTGCTTGGCTAGCAGCTCGCCAAAGCTGTTGTGCAGTTCGTCGTTGGGAAAGGCGACGCTGGTCTTCAGGTCGGCCGCATATTCGGTGGTGGCGACAAAGTCCGCCAGCTTGGGGGTGGCCACACGGGTAAAGCCGGTGAAGCTGTCCTCGGTAAAGGCACGGGTGATCTCCCGGGCGCGATCGGCGCGGAAGTTCATAAACAGAATGGCGTCGCCGTCTTTAATATGAACCGGGGTTTCATCTCTGGGCACTATTAAGGTCGGTTTGACGAATTCATCGTCTTCATCGCGGCTGTAGGCAGCCTGCAGCCCGGCAACGGCGGAGTCGGTTTGGTAATCGGCCTTGCCGAGGGTGAGCATGTCGTAAGCGGCTTGTACGCGGTCCCAGCGATTGTCGCGATCCATGGCGTAGTAGCGGCCCACAATGCTGGCAATACGGCCGTGGCCGAGCTCGGCAAATTTGTCGTCGACACGCTTGAGGGACGCTTCGGCGCTGCGCGGTGGGGTGTCGCGGCCATCGAGAAAAGCGTGTACATAAACCTGTGTTGCGCCCTGGCTGACGGCGAGCTCGGCAGCGGCCAAAATATGGTTTTCGTGGCTGTGCACGCCACCTGGCGACAGCAGACCAAAAATATGTACGGCTTTGCCCTGGCTGACGGCGCGCTGGACGGCAGAGACGTACACCTCATTGCGGAAGAACTCTCCATCGGCAATGGCTTTGTCTATTTTGGATATGTTCTGGTAAATGATGCGGCCAGCGCCGAGGCTCATATGCCCCACTTCCGAATTACCCATTTGGCCTTCTGGCAGCCCCACATCCAGTCCCGAGCCAGAGATCAGGCTGCGCGGTTGCTCCGCCATGAGTTTGTCCCAGGTTGGGGTGTTGGCGTGGTAAATGGCGTTGTCTTTTGGCTCTTCGCGGTGGCCCCAGCCGTCGAGAATTACCAGTACCATGGGTTTTTTTGCTGTCATGTGGGTTTTAAGGCTTCGCTAAGTGATTGTCAGTGGGCGTCTATTGTAGCGATTTCAGAGATTAGCTGCCATGAGACCACGTCACACCGGGATAGCTCGTGTATAATCGCCGCTTTGTAAATTTACCCAAAGGTTTTTTTGCGCATGGAGTCTTTCATCGTATTTCTTGGCCAACAGTGGATGCTGGTTGGTGCCCTGATGGTCTGTATTCTGATGCTGGTGTTTCACGATTCCAAAAAAGCGGGCGCCACCTTGAGCCCTCAGGGTGCAGTTAACCTGATTAATCGGGAAAACGCGGTGGTGGTGGATTTGCGCGATGCCAAGGAATTCAAGGCTGGCCACATACTCAATGCCATCAACATCCCCTACAGCGCGTTTGATAAGCGGGTGTCTGAGCTGGAAAAACACAAGGAAAAGCCGCTGGTACTGGTTTGTAAGATGGGACAGCACTCCGGTGCTATTGGCAAAAAGCTTGCGGCCCAGGGCTTTACCGGTGTACGCCGAATGAGTGGCGGCATGATGGAATGGCAGAACAGCAACCTGCCGCTGGTCAAGGAGTGAGCCATGGCCAGGGCGAAGATTTATACCACGCGGTTTTGCCCCTATTGTGTTCACGCCAAGCAGCTTCTGCAGCACAAGGGTGCGCAGTTTGACGAGGTGGCAGTAGACGGCGACCGCGCCATGCGGGCCAAGCTGGTTGAAATGAGTGGTGGCAGCACCACGGTGCCGCAAATCTGGATAGGCGAAACCTATGTTGGTGGTTGTGATGAGCTGGTGGCGCTGGAGCGGCGCGGGCAGCTGGATCAGCTGCTGGCATCTTAACTTTTCATAGCATAACAACAGGATCTGACATGGCTGACGCACAGCAGACTTTTGCTCTACAACGTATATACCTGAAAGACGCTTCCCTGGAATCGCCCGCTAGCCCGATGGTGTTTACCAAAAGCTGGAAGCCTAAATTCAAGGTAGACCTGAATACCCGCAGCGCATTTATCGCGGAAAAAAGCCACGAAGTGGTGCTGACGGTTACTCTGACCGCTGAGCTGGACGATGAAAACGTGTTGTTGATTGAAGTGCAGCAAGCAGGTTTGTTCGCTATCGACGGGATTGAAGGTGACACCCTCAAGCAGGTCTTGGGAATCGCATGTCCGAACCTGTTGTTCCCCTACGCGCGCGAAGCGGTAGATTCTATGGCGCTGAAGGCCGGAGTGCCGGCCATTGGCTTGCAGCCTGTCAACTTTGAAGCGCTGTTCCGCGAGGCTCAAAAACAGGCCCAGGCTCAGGCGCAAGCCGCTCCCTCTGAAGCCAAGCACTGATTGAACAACCCAGGGGGTGGCCGCCCTGCCTGCAGGGCGCGCTACATCCCCTTTATGCTGCCCTCTCGGCGCGGGTCGGCGCCACCTTCGATAAACCGGTCATCGATCCAGATGGCGTGCAAACCGGAGGTCTGATCCCGCACTTTAACGGGATGGCCGAGTGCTTCGAGCTGCTTGATTAGCGCCGGTGTAGCGTGTCCTGCTTCCAATTCCAGATCATCTCCCATGGCAACAACATGTGGTGCTGCGATGGCCTTTGCCACGGGTTCGCTGTTTTCCAATACGTCCCAGATGCTGCGGGCCACGTAGTCGATGATGCGCGAACCGCCGGGGGAGCCGATTACCAGTCGCGGCTTGTCCCCGTCAAACACGATCGTGGGCGCCATGGATGAGCGGGGCCGTTTGCCCCCTGCCGGTGCGTTTGCTACCGGGCCGCTGGCATCGGAGGGCACAAATGAAAAATCGGTGAGCTGGTTATTCAGCAGAAAGCCACCAGCCATGATGCGTGAACCGAAGGCGGTTTCAATGCTGCTGGTCATGCTCACGATATTGCCGTAGTCGTCCACGATGGAGACATGGGTTGTCGACGGCAGTTCAGGTGAGCTGCTGGTGACAAAGCTGATAGTTCCCGAGCCCGGTGGTACCCCGTGGGAAACACGGGCCATGCGTTGTTGTGTCTTGATCAGGCGGCTGCGACGTTTCAGGTAGTCGTCGTCAATCAAACCGGCTGTTGGTACGGCGACAAAGTCGGGGTCACCGATGTAGTGGTTGCGATCGGCGAAGGCAAGCCGGGAGGCCTCGGCAAAGCGGTGTGCCTGATCGGCGCGGGAATCCTTGTAGCTAGCCACATGCTGCAGGGTGCCGAGTATGGCGGCCACGGTGGTGCCGCCTGACGACGGCGGCCCCATGCCGCAGATACGGTACTGGCGGAAGTTGCCGCACACAGGATCGCGTTCTTTGGCGCGATAATTCTTCAGGTCTTCCTCGCTGAGCAGACCGGGTCGGTTCGGGTCATTCTGCACGGCATCTTCGATAGCATCTGCCACTGGCCCGCGGTAAAAGCCCTCGCTACCCTTGCGGGCGATACGCTCCAGCGTTTTGGCGTAAGCGGGATTTTTCAGCAGCGTGCCAACCGGCTTGGGGGTTTTACCGTCGTTCTGGAAAAAGTACTCAGTTATGTCGGGATTTACCGCCAGCTTTGGCATTTTCTCCAGCAGCGTGTACAGCCGAGGAGAAATCAAAAAGCCTTCGTTGGCCAGTCCAATAGCCGGTTTGAACAGGGTAACCCAGGGCAATTTTCCATGGCGTTTGTGTAGGCTTTCCAGAACGGCGATAACACCAGGTGTACCCACCGAGTGGCCGCCAATAACGGCATCGAAAAAGCCCATCGCTTTGCCGTCCTGCAGAAAGTGCTGGGGTTTCAGCGCGGACGGTGCCGTTTCACGCCCGTCCCAGCTAGTGAGCTTCTTGTTGTCAGCGTCCCAGTGCAGGATAAAGGCGCCGCCGCCAATACCAGATGATTGCGGCTCTACCAGCCCGAGTACCAGCTGGGCAGTGATGGCGGCGTCTACTGCGCTGCCGCCCCAATCGAGTATTTTCTGGGCGGCGTCGGTGGCGTAAGGGTTGGCGGTAACTGCCATGTGCTTTACGCCAATGGCATGTTTGATATCCGTGGTGCCGGAGGCGGCTTCCGGCACGATATTGGGGTCGCTGGCATAGGCCGTTGCGGGCAGAAAAGCGAGGGCACACCAGCCAACGACGGCGGTTATCAGGGCGATCGGTGGTTTGTACATCATCATTCTCCTGTTTGGCCGTCGCTATCCTTGCGCGGGGATGCTTGTGGTCTCGAGGCTTACAGCTGCTGTATGGCGATGTATTTTGCTCTGAGTTCGTCCTGACTCTCTGCGTGATTTGGGTCGAGTGGAATACAGTCTACCGGACAGACCGTTTGACACTGGGGCTCGTCAAAATGACCAACGCACTCTGTGCAAAAGTCCGGGTCGATCTCGTAAATTTCTTCGCCCTGATAAATGGCATTGTTAGGGCACACCGGTTCGCATACGTCACAGTTGATGCATTCGTCGGTGATGAGCAGCGCCATAAATTAGTCGAACTTGCCGTTCAGGGCTTCCAGTACATGGGGCGGCACAAAGCGCGACACATCGCCGCCCATTGAGGCCACCTCGCGCAGCAGTGATGATGAAACGTGGGACAGGCCTTCGCCGGGCGTCAGGAAGAGAGTTTCCACTTTCGGGTTCATTGCCCGGTTCATGCGCGCCAACTGCAGTTCGTACTCGTAGTCGGCAACCGCACGCACGCCGCGTAGGAAGGTGTAGCAGTCTAGCTTCTCGGCCAGGTCAATGGTCAGCCCCGTAAAGCTGACGTACTCCATGCCGGGTATGTCAGAAAAGCACTTTCGGCACAATTCTATGCGCTGCTCGAGGTTAAAGAGCGGCTTTTTCTTCTCGCTTTGGGCAACCGCAATAATGATACGATCGAAAAGTTTGCTAGCGCGACGCACAAGATCAACGTGGCCGAGAGTGATCGGATCAAAAGTGCCGGGGTATATGATGGACGCCATAGTGTGACTGTCTGCTACCGATTCCATGGGTTGGCAATGTTAGCACGTCGCCGCCAGCAGCCAAAATGCCCGATTTGAACTCGAGCGCTAACGTTTTTGACAGTTGGGGCAAAATACCGTGGCGCGTTGGCCGAGTCGGACTTCCTTAAGTACGGCTGTACAGCGCAGGCATTCCAGGCCGCCGCGACCGTATACCGACAGTTCCTGTTTGAAGTAGCCGGGCTTACCGTCACCGCCAAGGAAATCTTTTAGCGTAGTGCCGCCCTGAGCGATGGCTTCGCTGAGTACCTGTTTGATCTCGTCTGCCAGTCGCTGATAGCGCGGACGCGATACCTTGCCGGCGGCCAGTTTGGGGTGAATGCCGGCTCGAAATAGCGCTTCGTTGGCGTAGATATTCCCCACGCCGACCACAATGCGTCCGTCCATAATGAACGTTTTTACGGCGCTACTGCGCTTGCGCGAACGCTGATACAGCAGTTCGCCGTCAAAATCGTTGGACAGTGGTTCCGGGCCGAGGTGATCCAGCAGCGCATGACCACTTTCGTTGAGCGCTAACCAGTGTACCGACCCGAATCGGCGGGGGTCGGTATAGCGCAGCGCCTGGCCGTTGCTCAATTCCCAGTCGATATGGTCGTGAACACCAGCGGGCGTGCCGGTAGGTACAAAATACAGTCGGCCGGACATGCCCAGATGTACCATCAGCCGACCCTTGTCGGTTTCAATCAGCAGGTATTTGGCGCGGCGCGTTACCGCGATTACCCGAGCGTTGGCGGCAAGTGCTGGCAGGGCATCGTCCACGGGCCAGCGCAGACGCGAATCGCGGATAATGGTGTTGATGATCTGTTGCTGGCGCAGGGGGGCTTCTATCCCCCGGCGCACGGTTTCTACTTCGGGTAATTCCGGCATCTATAGGTACGTCTGTATTTCGTTACGACAGCAGCTTGGCCAGGCGTTCCACTTCCTTGATGTCGGCGGTGGCGGGGACCAGCTGTATTTCCTCAGCGCCCAATGCCTCAATGGCTTTAATACCGTCGACAATGGCTTCTGGCGTGTGCATTTTCATGGTCTTGGCGACGGAGCGAGCCTCGTCTTCCCCAAATATTTTCAGGTAGTCGAACACGTAGTCCTGCAGGGCTTTATCTGCGCCGTCAGCCAGAGAATACCAGAATCCACCCATCAGATAGGGCTTTTCTGTGCGGCCAGATTCGGCCCAGGCATCGGTAGCAGAATCAAAAAAATGTTTGATCAGGTCGGCGTTACCGTCCATCGCAAAGCCGTAGAGTCCGTCTGCCCATTTGGAGACCCGTTTGATACTTTTCGGGCCCATGGAGCCGGCCAGAATAGGCGGGCCGCCGGCCTGCACCGGGTCTGGGCCAACAATATCTGCACCTTCAAAGGGGGCTTCGCCTGCCCAGATGCGTTTCATCTCGGCGATCTGATCATCCATACGCTGAAAACGGTTTTTGAAAGACGCGCCAACGGCCTTGTAGTCGTCTTCGCGCCCGCCCACACCGACAGTGACCGTCACCCGGCCCTCGGAAATCACATCGAGCGTAGCCAGCTCTTTCGCCGCCCATACCGCATTGTGCATAGGCAGTACGTAGAGTGAGGGCACAATGCGTACGCGTTCGGTGACAGCCGCTGCTGCTGCCAGGAAGTTGCGCATTTCATAGGTGTAACCCGTGATGCGTTCACCACAGGACAGGCTGTCGAACGGGCCGTCATCAATGGCGCGACACCAGTCGAGCAGGGTTTTGCGGGTAATACCGCGTTTCATGTAGGGAATGCAGATACCGATTTTCATGGGGTCACCCTGATTGTTATGGTGGAAAAGGCGCATTGTAGGCAGCTCGCCGTGCAAGTGCTGCTGCAGGCGATAAAAGCTGCGGCAAAGTATGGATGATTGTACTCGTTGTTACCTTTGCAGGCTCTGATCGGGTTCTATACTCGTAGAACAGGCCTGTAGACAAGGTGTTCGCTTGCAGGGCAAGCTTCAATGACAAGAAGACGGATTGCGCGGAGAACGGCATGCTGGATGGATTGATATACGCCTTTGTATTTGATGGCGAAGGTGGTGCCAGAGAGCTCAGCGGTGACGAAATAGATGGCTGGAGTGCAGATCAGGGAACGCTTTGGCTCCATTTCGATTACAGCAAGGCTGGGTCTCAGCACTGGATAACCGAAAAGAGCGGCCTTGACCCTATCGCTGTATCGGCGCTGCTGGCGGATGAAACCCGCCCGCGTGCGTCAGTGTCGGGTAACACCCTGTTGATGTCGCTGCGCGGGGTTAATATGAACCCCGGCGCGGACCCGGAAGATATGGTCTCCATTCGGCTCTGGTCTGATGGGCAGCGGGTTATTTCCTCCCGCCGTCGGCGTCTGCTGTCGGTAGACGATATTATTGGTGAGGTGCGTGGCGGAAACGCGCCCTTCAGTGCTGCAGATTTCATTGCATTGCTGGCGTCGCGTCTGACCACCCGGATGCACGATGCAATCGAGGAGCTGGAAGAAGATGTATCGCTGCTGGAAGAATCAGTGTTGACAGAAAGTCGCCAGGTCATGCGCGCAGAGCTCTCTGCCCTGCGTCGCGAATTGATTGCGCTACGCCGTTACATAGCGCCGCAGCGCGAAGCGCTGAGTCGCATTCAATTGGAGGCTCCTAAATGGTTTGACGATATGCAACGTCTGCGCATGCGTGAAACGTCCGACAGGATGATGCTGTATATCGAGGTTCTCGACAGTGTGCGAGAGCGCGCTGCGGTCACTCAGGAAGAGTTGGTTAATCAGATTTCCGAGGAATCAAACCGCCGCATGTATGTACTCTCGATTGTGGCTGCAATATTTTTACCGCTTGGTTTTTTTACGGGCTTGCTTGGGATAAACGTTGGCGGTATGCCGGGCGCTGATGAGGCTCTTGCATTCTGGTTGGTATGCGGCATTTGTGTGACGGTAGTGGTCTGGGAGATTTGGCTGTTCAGGAAGAAACAGTGGCTGTGATCGTTTGCTGAGACGTGTTGCCTATAGTGTTTTAATGACTTGGGGAGTGGTGATTAGTTCGCCTGTGGGCAGGCTCCTACCTGAAGACAGCGGTAGGAGCAGAATGTTAAAAATTATTTTTCCAGCGATTTTATAAACGCATTTGATTCCGCGATCGATTTTTCCATCGATTTGATCAGCGCCTCAACGTTGCTGTTAACCGAACGGTATTCACCCTTCAGTGCGCCAATGGCGGATGCATTCAAGTTGTGCTTTAAGTACAGCGTGTTATCGCGCAAGGCGTCCAGTACGGGATTGAGCGATTTTTCCGAGGTGCGCATGGCGCGGATTACCTGCTGGTAACCGCGTTTCGTGTCGCGCAGTTTGTGTTCGCTGTCAGCGCGAAAGCGCTGGTTGGTGTACTGGTCGAGTTCCTCTTCCCATTCGTCAAACAGTGCTTCAGCCACTGACTCCACTTTGTTGATTCGGTCGCGGATATGTTCGGCGGCTTCTTCGCTGTCGTTATAGGCTGCTTGCAGTTTGTCGTACTGATCTTCCAGTTCTCCGCCGTCGACGTTGATCACTGAACGGAACTGTTCAAGGGCATTGCGAAATTCCTCTTGCCCATCTTCCTGTGCCCGCTGCACATCGCCAATGCGGTCGGCGAGAATTTCCCGTTTGTGAACGCCAAATTTCTCCATGGTGTTGAGGTAGGCTGTTTCGCAGCCGCTGATCAGTGTTAGCAGGGTAATCGCAAATAAAATGCGCATGGGCTTACCTCTGTTTCTGTTGTTGATGGGCTAAGGTTTGACCTGTATGCAGGCCACTAGATGATGTGTTGCGCCTGGTTTCAGGGTGCGTGCGTCCTGATCGGCGTTAGCGGTTTCGACGCAGACCATGTTGCGGTAGCCGTCCTTCCCCATATCGCCAAGGCGTAGGGATTTCTCGACCCACGGGTTCCAGACTACCGCACTTTGGCTGCCCGTGCCGCTTATGCTGATAACCCGTTCCAGTCCGGGATCGTGAATGCAGATTTCGGCGTCCACATTTTGGTAGACGCGATCCAGTTCGCCGCTGAAACGAATGGGGCCGCGCTGCAGGCAGGTGCTATTGTTGTTAACGGCATCGCGGAAAGGCTTGTCTTCCAGCCCTGTGATCTGAATGTCTCCAATATCGGAAATTGCGAAGTAGCTGTGCAGGGCGCTGCTGACGGTAGCGCTTTCCTGGCTGTTGTTGGTTGTCGTGAGCTGTACCTTTAATGAGTCGCCGACGCTGATCTCGAGCTCAAGTGACAATTCGGGCTGGTAGAAAGTCTGATCGAATTCGCTAAGGCGAAAACGCGCCAGGCTTGCGTCGCCGACCCGCGTCAGAGCGGTAAGTTGCCAGTATCGGTTTCGTACAAAACCGTGGGCTGGTTTGTCGCTGTCGTTGGGGTGTGGCCCAAACCAGGGCCAGCACAGCGGGATGCCGCCGCGTATCGATTTGCCCTGTTGAAAACGCGCGTCGTCGCTGAGCCACAGAACATCTTCCTGGGCGGCGGGGCAGTAAGACAGTAATTGAGCGCCGTAAACTGACACGGTTGCCTGTGTGTTGCCATCGATCAGGTGGAGCAGCGGAAAGCCGGCTCTCGATTCTGAAAAGTGCCAGTGGGGCGATTCGGGGAAAAGCTGTCGAAGGGTATCTGCGCTTTGCATAGGTTGACTGTTTCCGGGTTCAGTCAAAGTATGCACTGGCGACGTTGCGAGGTGCAACGTCGCCCTGTGTTTTAGAAGTGTTTGCGCACCTCAACGCCAAACCGACGCGGATCGCCGTACGTCTGGAAGAAGGTGGCAACGGAGTCGGCAACGGCCGCGATGCCAATATCGTAGCGCTCATCAAGTGCGTTCTTAACAAAGGCGGCCGCAGTTAGGTCGCCTTCACGGTTCTGCCAGCTCAGCCGCAGATCAACCACGCTGTAGGCTGATTGGCCGGCGTTGTCTTTGTTTTCTTTGTAGACAGTGTGGGCGCCGTCATCCAGCCCGTAGTACACGTCGCTTTTGTAGCTGTAATCCAGGCGTGGCGTAAAAATGCCCACGTCGGTGTCGAGTGAGTATTGAATGCCAAACGATGCCGTGGTTTCTGGCGACACAGGGAAAGTCTCGTCGCTTCGATCTACGGTAACCTGTTGCCCCAGCGCCGCTTGCAGCAGGTCGTTGTCGTTGAATTCGGTAAACTCGTAATCGTTGTGGCTGGCAGAAAAATTGATCATCAGACCGGGGCTGGGCATCCACTGGGTTTCCATTTCAATCCCGCGGATCGCGGATTGCCCCGCATTTTGGTATATCACCACCAGGTTATTGTTGGAGTCGGCGTCTACTTGAATCAGCTGCTGGTTGTCGAAATCCATATCGTAGGCCGCCATGTTAAAACGCAGCGAGCGGTTGAAAGCTTCCAGTTTGAAGCCGATTTCCCGGTTCTCTACTTCTTCCGGTTCTACCTGTTGCAGACCATCCACGCCTTTGGGTTCAAAAAAACCGGATTTGAAGCCGCTGCTCCAGGTGCCATAGATCATAAAACTGTGCCAGTGCTCAGGCAGAGATTCTTCCGGGAACTGGTAAGAGAGCGAGGCCATCGGCGTGGTCTTTTTAAAGGTATTGTCCTTCTCATCTGTACGGAAGGGCTCGGCGGCATAGGGAAAATCGTGAATGCCGTCGCCGTCTACGTCTGGGAAATAGCTCATGGCGATGCCAACCGGATCTTGAGCCCAGACACCGTTAAACACGTAGAAACCGCTACCGCCGGCGAAGTCCGGGGTAAAGCGGCCGGTCTGCAGCAGGCGCTGACCTACGGCATTGCGGTCGGTGCCGCGCACTTCCAGGTCGGATTGACGGCGCTCGGCGGTATAGCGAATACCCAGCGTCAATTCCAGTTGCTCGGTCATGTCCCAAGAGCCCTGGAAAAAGTAAGCCTGGGTGAAATTGCGCAGACCGAAATCCGAGTCCAAGCGAGGGTCAACCAGAATGCCCACCAGTGGAACTGTGCCACCGGGTGAAGGCTGCGGCGGGCGAGCGCCGCCCAGAACAAAGGGTACGGTTTGGGCGTCGAGGCCGTTGAGCGAGTTGATCAGGGTAAAAATTTCGGTGTTGGTTTCTTCCATCACGAAGGCGCCACCGGTGTAGGTGACCGCGCCGTCAAACAGGGTGCCGTTCAGCTGCAGCTCAAAACTGTAGGACTCGCGCTCGCCATCATCGGTGGTGAAGGATTCATTGAAATTCTGGGGGCCGCCGTCCTGATCCGAACTGATCAATGGCCCTTTGGTTTCATTGCGTGCACCGACGACAATTTTCATCGACAGGTCGTCGCGCAATTCCCAGTCCAGCGTGGCCGCCGCCAGGTAGGTATCGAGCTTACGGTCCATCATGTTGTTGGGGCCCATATTGCTCTTCAGATCGCCCAATCGCTCGCGGGAGTTGCTGCGGCAATTCTCTTCGTAGGCCGTGGGGTTGCTGGGGTCGGTATCGCCGGGCCAAGCCAGGTAGAGGCCGCGTACCAAAACGGCATCGTCACCATTGATCGAGGTGCAGTATGAGCCCGGCAGACGTTCGTCGATTTTGCCCACATAGAGCAGGGTGTCCAGCAAGGCGCTGGCGCTGATCTCCCAGCGCAGTTGCCCCATTAAAGAGAGGCGCCCTTTGGATGTGTTGGTTTCATCTTGGGAGTCGTCTTCAAAAAAACCTTCGTCTTTCAAATAGTTGAAAGCAACGCGGCCGAACACGTTGTCAGTGAAGGGTGTATTGTAGGCGCCGCGAAACTGATGTCGGCCATAGTTGCCGAGCGAGCCAAACAAGTAGCCTTCGGTTTCTGCCTTGGGCTTTTCCAATGTGAGTACCATGGCGCCGCCGGTGGTGTTCTTGCCGAACAGGGTGCCCTGAGGGCCACGTAGCACTTGAATGTTCTCCACATCGACGGTGTCCATCAGGTGGCCGTCGGCGCGAGGTAGAAAGATATTGTCTAGATAGACTCCTACGGTGGGGTCAACCCGGGCAAAGGCGGCACGTTGGCCAATGCCGCGAATGTAGATCAAGTTGGATACGCTCTCGGTAATCTCAACGCTGGGCACGCTTTTGGTCAGTTCCCCGATGTTGACGATGCCGCGCTCTTTCAGTTCCGCGCCGCTCAAGGCGGTGACGGCGATGGGGGTTTCCTGCAGTGATTCGCGTCTGCGTCGGGCGGTAACCAATACTTCTTCGAGGCTGTTGCTGACTTTTTTGGTCTGTTCGTTGGTGGCAGGTGGGGGGCTACTTTGAGCGAAGCTGGTCAGTGGGGCGATCATGCCGGCGCACAGCACACTAGCCAGTAAAGCTACTGGATTCTTCATACTGCCCTCTTTTGTTTGTTATTAGTTATTAGGCTAAAACTATGGCTGTTCAGCGCGCCCGGTGCAACTGTTTTGGTTGATTTGTGATCAGCGGCGGGCGAGGGAATAGCCTGCCGCGCAGGCAGGCTCTATGCATCATGCGAATGGGTGAGGGAGTTTTACACCTATCTGACAGCGCCGCGCTGGCGCAAATCAGCTATGTCTTTTTCGTCTTTTCCGAGAACGTCTTTCAGGATGGTGTTGCTGTGCTCACCCAGTTTGGGGCCGGGCCAGCGGGTACTGCCGGGGGTTTCCGAGAGACGCGGAGTGATGGCTGGAATATGAACAGTGTCATCGCCCATGGGTACTTCCTCAAACAGGCCGCGGGCCTGAAAGTGCGGGTCGTTGAACATATCCTCTACATTGTAGATGGGGCCGACGGGCACGCGCGCGCCTTCCAGGGTAGCTATCACCATTTTTGATTCGTGACGGGAGCACCAATCTGCCAGCGCCTTGTCGATGGTGCGTTCGTGGATTACCCGACCTGCGTTGTCGGCCATGGCGGGGTCGTCAGCCATATCCTGGCGCCCAATGGCGGTCATCAGGCGTTTGAAGATGGAGTCGCCGTTGCCGCCAATCACCACAAACTTGCCGTCTTCGCAGCGGTAGGTATTGGTCGGCACAATGCCGGTGACTGTGGTGCCCGACGGCTGGCGAATGACGCCGGCGCCACTGTACTCGGGGATCACGCCTTCTAGCAGGTTAAACATGGATTCGTAGAGGGCCACATCGACTACCTGACCGCTAGCCCTGTTACGCAGTTTGGCGGTGAGTGACATCAGAATTCCAATAACCGCGTGTAGTGAGGCAATGCTATCGCCAATGCTCAGATTGGGGCGCACCGGGGCTTCGTCAGGAAAGCCGTTGAGAAAACGAAAGCCGCTGATGCCCTCGCACACCGAAGCAAAACCGGGCTTTTTCGCGTAGGGGCCGGTTTGGCCGTAGCCGGAAATGCGGGTGTAGATCAGGTCTGGATTGGTGGTTTTCAGGTCATCGGGACCCAGCCCCCAATCTTCCATAACGCCTGGGCGGAAGTTTTCTATCAGTACATCGCATTCATTTGCGAGCTCTTTTACCAGCGCCCTGCCGTCTTCGCTTTTCAGGTCAATCACGATGGATTTTTTATTGCGCCCCAGGCTGTACCACCACAGGGCGGTGTCGTCTTTGACGATGCGCCAGCGGCGTATCTGATCGCCTTCCGGTGGCTCTACCTTGATGATCTCGGCCCCAAAGTAGCCAAGGATGGATGCGGTAAAGGGCCCGGCCAGCAATTGGCCCAGCTCCAAAACACGAATGCCCGCCAACGGGCCCGGGTTGCTCTGTTCAGTCATTGGGGTTCTCCTGTGAGCGCTGCAGTTTAATCAGCGCGGCGCAGGATGGCCACCGTTGCGGAATATGTGGAAACGCAATAGGGGACCAGGTAGGTCAGCCCCATTTGCAGGTAATTGCGCGCTGTGGCGCTGCCGTCCAGCAGGGCGGGCAGGTGGTTTATCGCAATGAGTAGGGTGCCGACCAGCAGAGCCACTTTTGTGGCCGTTGCGACAATCGGTGGGGATAAAGCCGTCGCTATAAACGGCTTCACGAGCGATTGCCCGAGGGTTTGAAAATGGCGTAGTTGCCGCTGGCCTTTGCCACCAGTTTGCCGTCCAACGTCAATTCGGATTCTAGGTGGGCGATCTTTTTGCCGCGATGCACCAGCCGGGTCTGGCAGACGACATCACCGCTGAAGACCGGAGCAAAGTAGTTCATCTTGATTTCAATGGTGGCGCACAGCTCGCCTTCGGCGAGGGAGGGGTAGAGGGCGGCACCCATGCCGGTGTCTGCCAGCGCATATAGCACGGCGCCGTGGGCGACCTGATGGGGGTTGAGCAGATCCGGGGTGATAGTGAGGTTAAGCTCGCTAAAGCCGGCATCCTGGCGGGCAATGTTTAGGCCTATTAGTTCGCCAAATGGGTTTTTCATTGTGCCTTCTCAGTCTGTGTATTTTTGCCTTTTGTAACACGGTTTCAGGGCTTGAGTCGATATACCCCTGGGGGTATATTGGTGGGGTGACCGAACAGAGTAAATGCCATGACTGACTGGTTTGAGAAAAAACAGGAAATGCAGAACCGGCTAAAGCGGGCCGAAGGCCAGTTGCGCGGCGTGCAGCGTCTGATTGAAGAGGAAGAAGAGTGCGAAAAAGTGGTTCAGCAGCTCGCGGCGGTGCGCAAAGCCTTGGACAAAGTGTTTTACAAAGCGGTGACCTGTGCGCTTGAGCGCGAACTCGATGGGCAGCTTGTTGATATCAGTCGCATCGAAAAATACACACAGTTATTGGCGAAATACGCTTAGTTATGCTGGCGCTGCTATTTGGTGTGATTGTTGGGTTGGCCCTAGGGCTTACAGGCGGAGGCGGATCATTGTTCGCCATCCCTCTGCTGGTATATGGCCTGGGCTATTCCATGCAGCAGGCTGTGCCCATGAGTTTGCTGATTGTAGGCATTACCTCTGCGGTTGGAGTGCTCGCTGCGCTGCCATCCAAGCGTATTTCTTTTAAACCGGCGTTGGTTTTTGCCGTATCGGGCATGTTGATCACGCCGTTTGGAATACAGCAGGCTATGCGGTTGCCTCAGGCGCTGGTGTTGATGCTGTTTGCGGTGCTGGCCTTGTTAATTGCGAGCTATATGTGGCGTCGTTCGCTGCGAGCGCCTGAAGAGGCGAGTGTGGTGCGCGCATCGTTTATGCGTGAGAACGCGACGGCCCTCTGCCGATTCAGTGCGGATGGCTGCTTTCGCATTAATGGCCCCTGTGCTGCTGGATTGGCGGTCGCTGGTGCGGCGACAGGATTTTTGTCGGGCTTGTTTGGTGTCGGTGGCGGTTTTCTGATTGTGCCGGCGCTGATGATGATTACCCAGCTCAGTATTCAATCGGCGGTAGCTACGTCTTTGTTAACCATCAGTGCGATCAGCTCCGGTGGTGTGGTGTCTTCACTCGTGCAGGGTGTTCATTTTGATTGGGCCACCGCGACGCCTTTCATTGCCGGTGGTATCGGCGGCTTGAGTCTTGGCTTTGCAGTGGCGAAACACCTGTCAGGCGCCGTTCTGCAGAGGGTTTTTGCAGGGCTCATTATGGTTACGGCAGTTTTTATTATTCTGCGCACAATGCATGAAGGAGGTATGCTGTGATTTTTCGACAGTTGTTTGACGCAGAGTCTGGCACCTATACCTATTTGTTAGCAGCCGAGAATATCGGTGAGGCATTACTGATTGATCCGGTGGTGGATAAGGTGGATCAGTATCTGCAATTACTGCGAGAGCTGGATCTCACCTTAAAATATGCAGTAGATACACATACTCACGCGGATCATATTACGGCACTGGGAGCCTTGCGTGATAAAACGGGCTGTATCACGGTGATGGGTGAGTACACTCAGGCCGATTGTGTGTCCCAGACGATTGCCGACAACGAATTGCTGCAATTTGGCGACCTTCGATTACGTGCACTGTTTACCCCAGGGCATACCAATGAGTCGTTCAGTTTTTATCTGGAGGCCGGGGGAGAGCGCTGCGTGTTTACAGGCGATTGCCTGTTGATCCGAGGCAGCGGGCGCACTGATTTTCAGGGTGGAGACGCCGGGCGGAGTTATGACTCTATTACCCAGCGACTGTTTTCACTTCCGGACGAGACTTTTGTTTACCCTGGTCATGATTACAAAGGCTGGACGCGTTCCACCATTGCCGAAGAAAAAGCCAATAATCCTCGGCTCGCCGGTAAGAGTCGCGACGAATACATTGAAATAATGAACAATCTCAACCTGCCAGACCCAAAGATGATGGACATTGCCGTGCCTGCCAACCTGGCTTGCGGTAAAACCGACTTCAGGAGGTAACCATGGAAACCAGTTTTACTCCAATAGCATCGCTGCTCGGCGGTGTGATGATAGGCTTGGCGGCGTTGCTGCTGCTTTGGCTGAACGGCAAGGTCGCCGGCATTTCAGGGATTGTTGGTACAGCGCTTACCGACTTCGGTGCGGCATCGCGCTGGCGCTGGAGCTTTATTGTCGGGCTCCTCGCTGGCGGCGGTATTGCGCTGTACCAATGGGTCGGCGTGAGTGAAATTGCCCTGCGCGCCTCCATACCGGTGTTGATCGTAGCTGGTCTGCTTGTTGGCTATGGCACTCGGCTGGGCTCCGGTTGCACCTCTGGTCATGGAGTGTGCGGTATTGGCCGACTGTCGCCGAGATCCATCGTCGCCACCTGCGTCTTTATGGGTGTGGCCTTTGCGACCGTGTTTGTACAACGTCATCTGCTGGGAGGCTGAGTATGAAAGAATTGTTGGCGGCTCTGGTCGCAGGGCTATTGTTTGGTGTTGGGCTGGCAGTATCCGGCATGTTGATTCCGGACAAGGTGCTCAATTTTCTGGATATCGCCGGGCACTGGGATCCAAGCCTGGCATTGGTGATGGGGGGCGCGCTGGCCGTAACCGTGCCCGGCTACTACCTTGTTACCCAGCGGCCTCGTCCATTGTTGGTATCCAGTTTCAGCCTACCTACCAGTACCGCTATTGACGGCAAGTTGTTGGCGGGTGCAAGTCTGTTTGGTTTGGGCTGGGGCTTGAGCGGACTCTGCCCGGCGCCGGCGCTGGTAAATATTACGACGGGCTTTGTTGATGTGCTGGCGTTTGTTGCTGCCATGCTCGTGGGTATGCTGCTACATAAAACGCTGCACAGGGCCTGAGCAGGACGCGGTGTTGCCGGCAACGCAGCAATGGGGCTAGAGTACTAGGCTTTGCATTAAACGGACGCGGATATGGCTCATCGGCCCACCCTGAAGCAACTTAATTACCTGTGCGCTGTGGCGAAGTTCCGCCACTTCGGGCAGGCGGCTAAATCCTGTCACGTATCCCAACCCACCCTGAGTGCAGGCATTGCCGAGTTGGAAGATAATCTCGGCGTAACGCTGGTTGAGCGCGACAACAAAAATGTGTTGCTTACCGACATTGGTCACTCTGTTGTTGCCCGTGCGCAGCGCATCCTCACGCATGTGGACGATCTTGTATCGCTTGCGGAATCGGCGGGGAAACCCTTTACCGGGAGTTTGCATCTTGGTGTGATACCTACCATTGCGCCCTTTCTGTTACCTCAATTTTTACCTCGGTTTCGAAAAAAGTATCCGGATTGCCAGCTGTTTATTCGCGAAGATCTTTCCGCCAATCTCCTCGAGCGCCTGCGGGCCGGTGAGCTGGATGTGGTCTTGCTGGCCTTGCCATACCCTACCGAAGGGCTTGATGTAGAACACCTGTTTTACGACGAATTCCTACTTGCCTACTATGAGCAACACCCGCTGGCAGAGAAAACACCTTTGCTAAGTCGCGATTTGCAAGGCCGTGATGTGCTGTTGTTGGAAGACGGTCACTGTCTGCGCGATCATGCGCTGGAAGCCTGTCGTCTCAGTGAGCGCGACGTAACCGCGCCTTATCAAGCCACCAGTCTGAATACCATTGTGCAAATGGTGGCTAACCAGATCGGTGTAACACTATTGCCGAAGATGGCATTGGACGGAAAAATTCTGGCCGGCACACAAGTGAAAACCCGCGGGTTTGATAAAGAAACCGTACAGCGTTCTATCGGTTTGGCGTGGCGAAAGCACAGCCCGCGCAGGGACGAATTTTTACTGCTGGGCGAATTTATCGGTCAGCAAAAACGCACCTGAAAATCGGGGTCGTATCGGGTATTTTTTAAACAGCATGCGCCGTGTTCCCCGTCAGTCTATTCGCTGCATTATCTGTATCAGATTGCCGCAGGTATCATCCAGCACGGCAAACTTCACATTGCCCGAGGCAATTGGCGCTTGGGTGAATTCAACGCCGAGTTTCTGAAGGCGCTGATATTCTCCTTCCACGTCGTCAACCTCAAATGAGGTGAATGGGTAGCCATCTTGTTTTAGCGCATGCTGGAGCACCGGAGCAGCTGAGTGATCGTTTGGTTCAAGCACCAGTTCGACGCCATCGGGCGCCTGTGGTGACACGACGGTCAGCCACCGATGCTCGCCGACAGGCACATCACTTTTTTTTATGAAGCCTAGTTTTTTTGTGTAGAAATCAAGCGCTTTTTCCTGGTTCTCGACAAATACACTGGTAACCCAGATTTTCATTGTTGCACCGCCTTATTATGCTTGTTCGCTCTATTGCGAGGATTTTTTATTCCGCTTGCAGGCTTATGTTTGTTCCGGGATTGGGCACAGCTATACCGATATCGGCCAATGCTTCAGTTACCAGTTTGCGCATAAGCACATCGTGTGCTGCGGTGTTGGCGGCCAGCAGCGCGCTTTGTGACTCGAATATGTAGACGACCTTTAGTGACTGCGGGAATCGTTGGTAATCAACGTAATGAGTCAGCCACTTAAACCCCGGAATTTGTTCAAGAGCTTGTTCGCACGCATCGGTTAGAGCCAGACGAATTGCA
>NZ_JBFJTH010000027.1:0-31152 GCF_041625495.1 Litorivivens sp.
CATCGAATGAGATTTTTTATCTCGACAAACTGCCAGAAACTGCGGTTGTTGTTGGTGGCGGCTATATCGCCTGTGAGTTTGCCAGCATCCTCAATGGTCTCGGCGTGAAAACTACCCAGCTGTACCGCCGACAATTGTTTTTGCGTGGCTTCGACGAAGAGGTACGACAGATTCTGGCGGAAGAGATGCAACGTGAAGGGGTTGATATCCGGTTTGAGTCCAATGTTAGCCGGATCGATTCAGAGGGTGACGGCTATCGCTTGACGCTTGATGATGGCTCGACAATTGAGACCGGTTTGGTGCTGTACGCCACGGGTCGTAAGCCGCTGCTAGAAGGGCTGGGGCTGGATACAGTGAATGTGGCGCTTGATGACAAGGGCTTTATCGCGGTGAACGACAAATTCGAAACCAGCGAGCCCGGCATCTATGCGCTGGGCGATGTAACCGGTGGTATTGAATTAACACCGGTGGCCCTGGCCGAAGGTATGACGCTGGCAGCGAACCTCTACAACGGTGAACAGCGCAGCGTAGATTACAGTAATATCGCAACCGCGATCTTCAGCCACCCCAATGTAGCCACCGTTGGTTTGTCAGAAGAAGAAGCACTTTCACGCTATAGCAAAATCAAGGTTTTCACCTCGCGTTTTCGCCACCTTAAACACACGCTGGGCGATCATCAGGGCAAGGTCTTTCTCAAGCTCCTGGTAGACGCGCAAAGCGATCGCGTGGTTGGTGCACACATGCTGGGCGATGAAGCCGCTGAAGTGATTCAGGGGATTGCTATCGCTATAAAAATGGGGGCGACTAAGGCTGACTTTGACGCCACCATAGGCATTCATCCATCAGTGGCAGAAGAGTTTGTCACCATGCGTTCGGTCACGCGGGAGAGGGTAGAAGCTTAACCTCAGTACGGCCCGCGCGGCGGGCCGTTTGCGAGGTTACTTGATCGCTTCCGCCATCTGCGGTCTGGCAAAAATCGGCATGCTATCCACCAGTATATGGCTGGCTTCAATCAGCAGTGGGTCAGGTGTTTCTTCCTTTTCTTTGCCGTCAGGGGCTGTTTCTTCAGGCTCTTCGGTGTCATCGTCCGTGAGTGAGGCGAGGGGTTCTTCGCCCTTTGCGACACGACGCTTGTTTTCCATCATCAGCTGCAATTTGCGCCGTTCATCACGCTGTTTTCGACGCACCTCTTCGTTTAAAGACAGCGTTTTGACATTGCGGAATTCTTCCATCTGATCCAGCTGAGAACTCATAAACTGGAAGTCGGGATCTTTCGCGGCGCGTTTGCGGTGCCGTTCACGCAGCTCGGGCAATTCGGCCTGCAGGTCAAAATAGGTATTGTGATACACCGGGGCAATACGATCCCAGGGCAGGGCGTTATCGAGGGTGCTCTCGCCCACTAGGTCTTTATCGTAGATAGCCGGAAATTCGATATCCGGCAGCACCCCATTGTGCTGTGTGCTTTCACCGGAAATCCGGTAAAACTTGGATTCAGTCAATTTTAGCTGCCCGTGCTGCAGCGGGTTGATCGACTGCACGGTACCTTTACCGAAAGACTGATTGCCAATGACAATTCCGCGCTGATAATCCTGAATGGCACCAGCGAAAATTTCCGAGGCTGAGGCGCTCATGCGATTGATCAGAACGGCCAGTGGGCCATCGTAGTAATCGCTACTGCGTCGCTTACCTTCGCGTTTCACCCACGCATTGGCAAAGCGTATCTGCACGGTAGGGCCGGATTCGATAAACAGGCCGGTGAGGGCATTGGCCTCGGCCAGTGAACCACCGCCGTTGTCGCGCAGGTCAATCACAATGCCTTCGGCGCCATCGGCCAGCAGCTCATTGAGCAGCCGCTGGGTGTCGCGGGTAGAGCTGCGAAAATCGGGGTCGCCGCGACGCAGAGCCTCAAAATCCAAGTAAAACGCAGGAATGCTGATAACACCCACTTTTACCAGCCGTCCCTCTTGGTAGACCTTGATCATCTTTTTCTTAGCGCTCTGTTCCTCGAGTTTTACCTCGTTGCGCTCAATGGTTACGGTCTTACGCACTTCTTCACTTTGGGCCGCAGCGGGAATCACCTGCAAACGGACAATAGTCCCTTTGGGGCCCCGAATCAGGTCGACCACGTCGTCCAGACGCCAGCCGATCACATCTTTGAACTCGCCTTTACGTCCTTCACCGACCGCAATGATGCGATCTGCCGGGTGCAGCTGGCCATTCTTGTCAGCCGGCCCCGCCGGAACCAACCGTACCACTTTGGTGTATTCGTCATCGGCCTGTAATACGGCGCCAATACCTTCCAGTTTCAGGCTCATATTGATCTGGAAGTTTTCAGATAAGCGCGGTGAAAAATAATCGGTATGGGGGTCATAAAGCGCTGCCAGCGAATTCATGTAGTACTGGAAAACATCTTCGCTGGTGGATTGGGAAACCCGGCTTAATTGATTCTGGTAGCGCTTGAGCAACAGCTCCTGTATGTCCTTGGTTTCCTTGCCCGACAGTTTCAGCGACAACACCCGGTTTTTGATTTGCTTGCGCCACAGATCATCGGCTTCCTTGGCGGTGGCAGGCCAGGGCTCCTTCTCCCGGTCCACGACCAAATCTTCTTCTGCCGTAAAATCGAAGGATTTGATCATCGCCGGAAGGGCGCTGACAATTTTATTCAGACGATCTGTCAGTCGCTGATGATAGCGGTTGTAGATTGCGAACCCACTTTTTAGCTCACCCTTCTTCAGCTCGTCATCGAGCTGACTGCGAAGCCGCTGGAATTCGTTGATGTCTGATTGCAGAAAGAACACTCGCCCTGGATCGAGGGTCCGAATATAGGCATCAAGTAACAAGCCGGAGGTTTTGTCATCCAGCTTCATGTTGACGTAGTGTTCCTGCTCCAGCTGCTTGACGATCATTTTCGCCGTCTGGGTCTGTATCGGTGTGGGTTGCAGGGGCGATTCGAGCTGGGTGGCAGCCTGCGCGCAGGCTGAACCGTAGAGCAAGGCGACGACTGTCAGTGTACAGCGCAGGAGGGTGGATACGGACTTCATTGGCATCATTATTGGCGTCATACTTCGAAAGCAAAGGGTTATAGTATCGTTACTTACCATTCGGGTCACCCGTCGTACGGTGTGCGGTTTGCCGGCGCATGATTGGCGCGGGCGCTTTACCTAATCTACATTCTAGGTAGGTCATGTAACTAACTGTTTCCTAAATAATAGAACGATTTAGTTTCACGTAAAATATGCTCCCATGCCCCGGTTCCGACTTCACCCAGATACTGCCTTTATGTACCTCAACCAGTTTTTTGACGACAGCTAATCCAATTCCGGAACCTTCATATTCATCAGCGTTATGCAGCCGGCGGAAGGCACCAAAAATATGGTCTAGGTATTGTTCTTCGATACCTATCCCATTATCTGATACTGCAATAGTTACGGAGTTCCCGTCAGTTCCCGACACGTAGACCTCTATTTTGGGCGGCGTTGCCTCACAATAGCGGATGCTGTTCTGGATCAGGTTCTGGAAAACCCTAATAAGACTGTTGCGCTCACCCTGTACAAAGGGCAGTTCGTCGCTGACAGTGATTACCGCCTGTCGTTCACGTATCAGCAGCGCCAGGTCTTTCTGTACCTGAGCCAGACAATCGGTAAGGTCAACGGGTACCAATTCAAGGGATGCCCGACCAGCCCGAGAATAAGCCAGCATGTCGTTGATCAGACGGCTCATGCGCCGTGAGGCCTGCTTGATATGTTCCAGATCGGTGGCAGCAGCCTCCGGCAGATCGTCGCCTAGGTCTTCTTCGAGGAAATCGCAGAAACAGGTAAGCGTGCGAAGGGGTTCTTGCAGGTCATGGCTGGCTACGTAACTGAATTCCTCCAGATCTTCATTGGCCTGTTGCACGCGCCGGGTTTGCTCAATTTGCAGGCGCTCCACAGTGAGACGCTTGGAAATATCGTTAAATACAATCACCGCACCAGCGATATTTCCACCTTCGAATATTGGGCTGCACACAAACTCCACTGGGATGGACATGCCGTCGCGGTGCCAGAACACCTGGTCGTCGAGCCGGCAGCCTGTACCCGTAATTAAGGTGCGCAGGATGTGGCTTTTATCCTTGGGAAAGGGGCGGCCATCGGCGTAGTGATGCTGGAACAGCGCATGCGCGTTCTGCTGCAGGAGGTCATCCTCGCTGTAGCCGAGCAGGGTTTGCGCCGCAGGATTAACAAAGGTAATCGCGCCAGTCGTATCGATTCCGACCAGGCCTTCACCGATGTGCTCCAAGATAAGGCTAAAGCGCTCTCGCGCTTCGCTGATGGAGCGCTCTGCATTGCGCTGGCCGGTGATATCCTCTGATAACCCCAGAATATATCTAACCTGCCCGGTATCCGGGTCTTCGATTGGTACTTTAATGTTGTTAAACCAGAGCACCTCATCCCGATGCTCAAAGTGGGTTATGTCCTGCACTGTGGCTTTTTCAAAAACCACTTTGTCGTCAATTGTGCGGCTGCTTTCCCCCATCTGACTCAGAAAGAGCTCTTCCTGGGTGCTGTTAACGGGGTCTGGTGCCTCCTCCCGCATCACGTCATACCCAGCCTTGTTTACACGAACATACTGCCGTGTTTTTGCATCTTTGATGTAGAGAATCATCGGGAGATTGTCGATGATGGTTTCCAGAAATTCCCGTTCTTGACGCAACTCCCGGGTTTTAGACGTAACCAGTTTCTGTGCCGACTCTTGGGCGCCAGTGGAATTGATCAGTAGCAGGGCAATGGCGCCGATTATAAAGAAGCCGCCGACCACCAGCGGCGCCATGCGCTCATTGATGGTCTGGGCAACATGAGCATTGGTAACCCAGCTTTCCAGAATGAGTGTTCGATCAAGGAATTCAAGGGGCTGGCTCTGGTTGATCGCACTTCTGAACGCTGCACTGTCAGCACTGTAAAGTGCTTCGCCCGTTTCCATGTCCAGCAAGCGGTAGCCGATTCTGTCGCCACTGATGGCATTGACGAGTGGCTTAACCAGCTGCTCAATCCAGATAATCGAAAGCACCGCGTCCCCTGCGTCGGCCGCCAGTGAGCGGGTCAATACATAAACCCACTGCGGGGCCTCGCCGCCAACAATGTACAACGGACCGGCAACCGTTATGTTATCCGTCATTTGTGCTTTTTTTATGGCTGCGCGGCGCATGCTTTCCGAAAACAAGTCAAATCCGAACGCCTTGGGGTGTCGCGCAGATGGCTCGATGTAAAACAGTGGCTGGTAGATATCGCGTGCCGTGATTGGCTGGGGCCCGTCTGCACCCATTTCAAAAAGCCGAAAGTCCTTGAGACCTTCATTGGTTGCCCGCGCTACTAAACTGTCCAGTTGGTCTGGTGTAATTCGGGGTGCCCAGCCCAGGGTCGGTGTGTGGTCGAGGGTTCGCCCCACGTTGTTGTAGAACCGACGAAATTCCTCCCGCGACACATGTTCTGAGGCTTCAAACAAACCGGCGAGGCTGTGCAGCATGCCCGTTTTCCGGTTGATGTGTTCTTTAAAAAAAGACGCTTGCAGCTGGGTTTCGCTGTCGAGTGTGGCGCTTAACTGTTCTTCGTAGCGATTCTTGCCTGTCAGATACAGCAGGTTCAGAAACAGATACATAAACACTAAGGGCAGACAAATCACCAGTTTGCGGCGCGAACTGATAATCTTCTCGGGCTGCACGAGCATGACAAGAATAGGGGCAAAGACCAGCACGCCCAGAGCATCGCCTACCCACCAGTTAAACCAACTGTCGGAAAATCCGCCGCCTTCGAAGCGTCCCATTATAAATAAGACTGAGTTGCCGACGGTAGTTGATACAAGACAGGCCAGTGGGCCGCCCAACAGGATGATAAAGAGCGCCTGGCGTAGTTGCAGAAAGCTCCAGGGTGGCGAACTGTAACGGGTAATCAGGATTCGGCCCACGCTGGCCTGCAACGCAGAGCCGGCAGCAATGCCGGCTGGCACCAGCAAGGCATTCATAGCGCCAATCCCGGTGAGCCATGCATTGACCAGAAATGAGCCAAGAAACACGCCAAGGGCTGCCCAATGGCCCCAAATCAACACGGCTGCCAGGGCCAAGCCTGAGGGGGGCCACACGGCAGTCGCGTAGCCCGGTGGAATGGCAAAGCGCAGCCCCAAGTGAGCCAGCGCGGCGTAGGCCAGTGCAACGAGAAGTATGCGAGGTACGGTATGGCGCCAGACGCTAGGGGGCTGAGATAGATTCACTCTTGCTCCAATGGGTTGAGTGCCGCTGCAGGGCCCAGTGCAGCGATAGATGTGCTCTGGAGTCAGGCAGTACCCAAATTCGTTGCCAGCCCTTCATCTTCATAATAGCCGTTTGCGCCATAGCTGCGGTGTAAGGGCTTTCCACCGAGCACTTCAAGACCGCGGCGCACATAGTGCGACTGTACCTGAATGTCGACTCCGGCGCGCGAATTCATTGTTTCGCACTCCTGCAGGGTGGTCATCGCGCTATGCCAGTCGCGGTCGATCAAATGTACCTGACCGCAGTCGTTAAATAGGGATTTTACCGCGTCATCGTCGGATTCATCGATACCCAGTGACGAAAACATTTTAGCGCGGGTTTTAACCAGCTGATCAAGATGATCGGCGTAGCGTATTTTTCGTTCGGCGATTTCGAGCAAGGCAGTCTTATCGGTTTGCACCAGCGCATTGGCTTCTTCTATCAACACACCTTTGAATTGGTGAATGGCCGCGATAATATCCCGCGTGATGCTGATGATGTCGATTTTTCTTGTCATCTGAAAGTCCTCTAGTGCAATACAGTCGCTGGGGCTCAAGCCCGCAACAACTGCTCAAGATCTACCACCGCACGCGAAATCCGCTGCGCATCGATGGCATAGTCGCCACGCTCTATCGCCGACTTTATGGCCGACACCTTGCCCATATCAATCTCGGTACTATTGGCGACATTGGCCTGTAACTGCTCAAAAGTTGAGCGTACTGCCTGCTCAGGCTGGTTCGCAGATGTGCCCTGTAATGCATTGTCATCACTGGAAATTTCTCTGGAGCCTTCCTGTGTCGCTCGCGTGTTTCCCGTCTCGGGACGGCGCGACGGAGGGGGCGTGGGGCTGTTGATCTTGTCTACCATGGCAATGCCTGCTGTTAATTCGTCGTACGCGTAAAAGAGTTATCGGTTAATGTCTAGAAATCTTTAGTGGCGATCAGCGTCATAACAACACTTCCACCATCTCTGATGAGCGAACAATACCTTCCACAGTTTTTCCGGATTTCAGATTCTTTACACTGATACGGTTGCCAAGACTGGCATCGCTGGCGGCAACGCCCGTCATGGACACCCCAACAGAGCCGTACCGCGCAAACAGTGTGACCGTTTGGCCGCGTTTGATCATCACCGCTGATTCGACCATGTTTGGGGTTATTACCGCTCCAGCGCTTATCGATCGGCTGGCGCGATATCCGCCCGCTATTTGCAGATTATCGATATAACCGTAGCCGAGCGCTGAAATATTGCGTTTTACGGAGCGGACAGAGCTTTCATCCAGCACGCTGCCACGCGGCAGGGGGCGGGTGGCAACCAGGGCGTTGGCGAAGGCATTCACGGTTACCGGCAGATAGATTGTCCAGCTGCTGCCGGCGGTACAGCGCACACCGACCGTTGTGCGCTGCCTAATCACAGCACGCGGCGGAGTGAAAGCCTCCAGTGGGCCGGCGCAACGCGGCAGACGACTGCGGCTATCAAGGCGCCCAGCCACCACCTCGTGGTCCAGATGTTTCCAGGGGTGGCGAGCCGCTATGTGATTTTTGGCAGCGTTGCGGATACTGCGCTCCGATTGCAGGGGTTCAGCGCTGGCCACCATTGGCAGTGCCAGCAGAGCAAGCGCCCAGAACTGTCGTATCGTTTTAGCGGTGGTAGCCATCCTGTTATGACCCGTCAAAAATTTGTCGTTCTCCCTCCAGGCAGCAAGTAGCGTGCCAGAAAGCCATGGTGGTGAGCTTTGCCGCCACCGGCAAGCATGTGCACACAAGCGGCAAACCCTTGCCGCATTCCTACATTCGGCACGGACAGTTTTTTGGCCTGAAACTGTAACCCTATGAAAGTATTGGCTAAAAAATCATGGCACGGCTGTTGCAGAAGCTCTGTCGGCAACCACTGACAAAACTTTAGGATTTTTTATGCCCATTAACTTTGATACCGCACTCGGTGTTCACGAACAGGCGCTTTACTCGCGTGCCCGTCGCGCAGAGGTTTTGGGTTCCAATATCGCCAATGTCGACACCCCTGGATATAAAGCACGCGATATTGACTTCAGAGAGGCACTGGGCAAAGCCCAGCAAAATCGCAGCATCTCGTTAGCCAATACTCAGAGCGGACACATCAGCGCCGCCGACAACCAGCGTCACATTGAAGCCGGGGTCAAGTATCGCAACCCCTACCAACCCAGCCAGGATGGCAACACGGTGGAACTGCATATCGAGCAGGCACAGTTTGCCGACAACGCAATTCGTTATCAGTCCACGCTGACTTTCCTGGGTAGCAAATTCAGTGGGCTTAAAAATGCCATTACCGGAGGACGTTGAGCATGTTCAACATTCTTGATATCGCGGGCAGTGCAATGAATGCCCAGATGCTGCGGCTTAATACCACTGCCAGCAATATGGCTAATGCCGATGCCGTCGCTTCTTCAGAAAACGAAGCCTATCGAGCCAAGCAACCGGTGTTTTCGACCGTGCTAAAAGGACTCGATAGCGCAGGGGTGGCAGTAAGCGGGGTTACGGAGAGCACCGCACCCGTTGCCCGCCGTTACGAACCCGGCAATCCCCAGGCTGACGGCGAAGGATATGTCTATGTATCGAATGTTAACGAAGTGGAAGAGATGGCCAATATGATCTCCGCTTCGCGCTCCTTTCAGAACAGCGCCGAGGTCTTCAATACGTCGAAAGACCTGATGATGCGAACTCTGCAGTTAGGAAAATAAGGATTACCGGCGATGGAATTAAGAACAATCAGTGATATTCAGGCGCAACAGGCCGCCACCAGTAAAGGTGATGAAAATCTCGGTCAAAACGATTTTATGAAACTCATGCTGGCGCAGATGAAACATCAGGATCCGTTCAAGCCGCTAGATAACAATGAGTTTCTTGGTCAGATGGCACAGTTCAGCACGGTCAGTGGCATCGGTGAGATTAACAAGTCCATGAGTACACTGGCGGACTCACTTAAATCGTCCCAAATGCTAAATGCTGCAACGCTGGTAGACAAACAGGCGCTAGTGGCATCCAACCAGGCAAGGTTCGATGGCGCAACAGCCGTGCGCGGCCAGGTTGACTTGCCGACGGCGAGCACCGGGGTACAGGTAGAAGTAGTCAGAGCCAATGGCGAGGTCATCAAGCGTATCAACCTTGGTCCGCAGTCGGCAGGGGCATTGGATTACAGCTGGGATGGTCGCGCTAACGATGGCTCGCTGGCGCCTGCCGGCAAATACCAGATTCGTGCCAGTTACTTTACCGGCAAACAACAGGAAGCCCTGCAGAATCATATTTACGCACCCATCAACAGTGTCAGTCTGCCGTCCGGCGGCGGCAGTGCCACGGTGGAATTGAAGGGTTTAGGTAGTTTCCAGCTGTCGGATGTGAAATCCATCAGCTGATTTGTCAGGCCCCTGGGCCAGAAGGAGAGCAAACCATGAGTTTTGATATTGCATTGACCGGCTTGAATGCTGCATCCAGGCATCTGGATGTTACCGCAAACAATATTGCCAATGTGGGTACCACCGGGTTTAAGCGGTCGAAGGCCGTATTTTCTGATGTCTTTGCCAGTTCATTGACTGACGCCAGCAACACCCAAACCGGGGCCGGTGTGAAACTGGCAAAGATCAATCAGCAGTTTTCGCAAGGCAACGTAACCCTGACCAACAACAACCTGGATTTGGCCATCAATGGCGATGGTTTTTTCACTCTGTCCAGCGTTGACCAGGGATTGGTCTACTCGCGAGCCGGTGAGTTCAGTCTCGACAAAGAGGGCTTTGTGGTGAATACCGATCTGAATCGCCTGCAAATCTTTCCGGCGACCACCGGCGGTAACTTTGCCACAGGTACCCTGCAGGACCTGCAACTGAAGAACACGGCGTTCCCACCCAAGCCTAGCAGTACCGCCACCGTCGGGCTGAACTTGCCCTCCGGCGCTATTGCACCAGCAGTTGCGCCCTTTGATCCGAGCAACCTGGATACTTTCAGCCACAACTCGTCAATGACGGTCTATGACTCGCAGGGCGCCTCCCATTCTGCCTCGATGTATTTTGTTAAAGATGCCGCGCCGAACTCCTGGTCTCAGTATCTGTTCATTGACGGCAACGCCGTCGGCGGTGCCAATACACTCCAGTTTGACGGAGCCGGCTTACTACAGGCGCCCGCCAACGGCGTGGTAACCCTTCCTCCGTACACGCCGACCAACGGTGCGGGGCCCATAAATCTGAGTATTGATTTCAGTGATTCGACCCAGTACGGCAATGATTTTGTCGTGAATAACCTGGCACAGGACGGCTTTGAATCGGGCATTCTAAGCGGCTTGGCTATCGATTCTAATGGCGTGGTTTCCGCTCGCTACAGTAATCAGGCGTCTGAACAACTAGGCAAAATTGCGTTAACGGGCTTCAACAATCCACAAGGATTACAGCAGCTCGGCGCAAACACCTGGGCGGAAACTTTTACCGCCGGTGATCCTCGATTGGGCGAACCCGGCACCTCAAACTTTGGTTTGATTCAATCGTCCGCACTGGAAAGCTCGAATGTAGATCTGTCTGCGGAGCTGGTTGAAATGGTCACCGCGCAACGAAACTACCAAGCCAACGCTCAGGTGATCTCGACCTCCGATCAGATCACCCAGGCCATTCTCAACATCCGCTAAGCCTGAAGGAGTAACCGGTTATGGACAAAATGTTGTATCTCGGCATGACTGGCGCCAGACACACGGCGCTCGCCCAGGCCACTAACGCCAATAATCTGGCGAACGTGTCCACAACCGGTTTTCGTGCAGATTTCAATTCACTATTTTCACAGCAGATAGAAGGGCCCGGCCACGCCACACGTACCAATGCGCTCAGTGGCGATGACGGTATAGATCTAACGCCGGGGGCTATTCAGCACACAGGTCGCTCACTGGATATCGCCATGGGCGGCGACGGTTGGTTTGTGGTGCAGGATGAAAGTGGCCGCGAAGCGTATAGCCGTCGCGGCGATCTGAACCTCACAGCCAACGGTCAGTTGGTACTGGGTAGTGGTGAGAGCCTGTTGGGCGAAGGTGGCCCTATCGCAGTACCCGAGCATCGAAGCCTGAGTATCGGTGGTGATGGCAGCGTGTCAATTGTACCGCTGGGGCAAGGCCCGGAAACACAAGTGGTCATCGATCGGATACGCATGGTTACGCTGGATAACAACCAGATAGTGAAAGGCGAAGATGGCTTGATTCGACAGCGCAACGGCGCTGGCGGTACACCCGATGCAAGTTTGAAACTGGTGTCGGGTTCGCTGGAGAGTTCCAACGTAAATGCGGTCGACGCCATGGTGCGGATGATTCAGCTCGCGCGGCGTTACGAAATGGATGTGAAAGTGATGAGTACCGCCGGCGAAATGGCCGATGCCGGTAGTCGTCTAATGCGTCTTAGTTAACAGGTTAGTGGAAGGAGAACAGCCATGAATCCGTCTCTTTGGGTCGCGAAAACCGGCCTTGATGCACAACAAACCCGGATGCAGGTAGTGAGCCACAACCTGGCGAACGCCAATACGGTCGGGTTTAAAAAGGGCAGGGCAACCTTTGAAGACCTGCTCTATCAGAACGTAAAACAAGTAGGTAGCCAGACCTCACAGCAAACCCGTTCTGCGACCGGATTACACCTGGGAACTGGTGTGAGAGTTGTGTCCACCGAAAAAGTATTCAGCCAGGGTACGGTGGCACAAACCGAAAACTCGCTGGATATGGCAATTGATGGTCGCGGCTTTTTCCAAATTACCATGCCCGATGGAACAGCAGCCTATACCCGCAATGGTGAATTTCAGCTCGATGATCAGGGGCAGATAGTCATGGCTGCCGGTCATGTCTTGGAGCCAGGCATTACCGTTCCCCAGGGGGCGCGGGCGATCAGCATCGGCAGCGATGGGGTGGTCAGCGCTCAGGTCGCTGGGCAGTCCGCTCCGATACAGGTGGGCAGCATACAGTTGGTTGATTTTGTGAACCCGGAAGGGTTGGAACCCATCGGTGCCAATTTGTACTTGGAGTCTGCCTCAAGCGGCACGGCAACAACAGGGACCCCTGGGCTAAGTGGTCTCGGAACAGTAATGCAAGGTGCGCTTGAAACCTCAAACGTCAATGTAGTGGAAGAGCTGGTCAATATGATTGAAACCCAGCGCGCTTACGAGATGAATTCAAAAGCTATCTCAACCAGCGATCAGATGCTGCAGTACCTGAACAACAACCTGTGAGAACGCTGATGAAACGTCTGCTGCTGATTACCATACTGGCCACCCTGGCGGCCTGCAGTTCTGCTCCAGATAAGGAACCCGTGGCGGACAATGCGGAAATCATGTCAACCGTGCGTGAGCAGCGGGCCGAATCAGCAGGCTCAATTTATATGGCTAGCCGCGGTCTGAATCTGTTTCTTGATCGGCGGGCCCGTCAGGTCGGTGATTCTATTACCGTAACCTTGCTGGAGCAGACAGATGCATCGAAACAATCCAGTACGTCTACCGCGAAAGAGCAATCCAATTCCGTGCCCGGCGTAACGCTGTTCGGGCGTGGGGTTACCAAAGACGGCATTCCCATCCTGGAAACATCAATTGATGCCGATCAGGAATTTTCCGGTCAGGGATCTTCCAGTCAGAGCAATAGCCTGACTGGCAGTATCACGGTCACGGTCGGCGAAGTGCTGCCCAACGGCAATCTTTTGGTACGCGGGGAAAAGTGGGTAACGATCAATCAGGGTGAAGAGTTTATTCGCGTCACCGGCGTTGTCAGGCCCGAAGACATTGGTGCCGACAATTCTGTACCGTCCTTCAAGCTCGCTGATGCCCGTATTACCTACAGCGGCAAGGGCGCGATAGCTGATGCCAATCGTATGGGATGGCTGGGACGCTTCTTTCAATCTGTTTTATCACCGTTCTGAGGTGAAATTATGAAACCGTTAATTGCTCTGATTGTTTTAGTACTTGGTTCTGGTGTAGCACAAGCCGAACGGGTCAAGGATCTGGTCAACGTGGCCGGGGTGCGCACAAATCAACTGGTCGGTTACGGTCTAGTGGTCGGCCTGAACGGTACTGGCGATCAGACCAGCCAGGCTCCGTTCACCATTCAGAGCATCAAAAACATGCTATCCAATTTTGGCGTGCGCGTTCCGGACAACGTCAACCCGCAGCTTAAAAATGTAGCGGCCGTCTCTCTGCACGCCTCACTGCCACCTTTTGCCAAGCCGGGGCAGGCCATCGATGTGACGGTGTCCTCGATTGGGAACTCCTCGAGCTTGCGCGGTGGCTCATTGCTGATGGCACCGTTGATGGGCGCCGACGGGCAGGTCTACGCCGTGGCACAAGGGAGTCTTTTGGTAGGTGGGCTGGGGGTACAGGGCAGTGACGGTTCGCGGGTCTCGGTAAACATTCCCAGCGCCGGCCGTATCCCGAACGGCGCCACGGTAGAACGTGAATCTCCGAGCTCCATGACGGCCGATGGCTCGATCTGGCTAAACCTGAAAACACCGGATTTTACGACCGCGCATCGCCTGGCCAAGCAGATAAACGAGGCCTACGGCCCCATGGCCGCACAGGCAGTTGATGCCACATCGGTAAGAGTGGCCGGGCCGAAAGAGCGCTCGCAGTACGTTACGTTTATTTCTATGCTGGAAAACCTGGAAGTCACTCCCGGTGAAGCTGCAGCGCGCGTCGTGGTTAACTCGCGTTCAGGTACGGTGGTGATCGGCGGTAATGTTCGGGTTATGCCGGCAGCCGTCAGTCACGGTTCGTTGACAGTTTCCATTTCGGAAGGTGCAACCATTAGTCAGCCAGGCCCCTTTTCCAGCGGCGAAACCGTGGTCATCCCGGATTCCGGTATCGAAGTGGATCAGGCGGAATCGCGAATGTTCCTGTTAGAAACCGGCGTTACTCTCGAAGATATCGTAAAAGCAATTAACAACGTTGGTGCCGCACCGGGAGACCTGGTAGCGATACTGGAGGCCCTCAGTCAGGCTGGGGCGCTGCGCGCAGAGCTGGTGGTGATCTGATGAATCTTTCCGGCACCAGTTATCACGATTTCTCCGGCTTTGCTCAGATGCGAGCGCAGGCTAAACAGGCTGATAGCCAGGCCACCCAATCTGTGGCTAAACAATTTGAATCGTTGTTTGTGCAGATGATGCTTAAAGAAATGCGTGACACCTTGCCGGAGGGCGGATTGTTTACCGATCAGAACCTACGGTTTTACCAAGACATGCTCGACAAAGAGCTGTCGCAATCCATGGTTGAGGGAGACGGCATGGGGTTGGCTCCGGTTATAGAGCGGCAGTTGGGCTATACACCCGAGGCATCAGCGCTAGAACATACGCTGCACCGGCAAGCCTCAAGTTCTTCTCTAAACAGTCGATAACGGGGTATCGCAATGATTAACGCGCGCGATTTTCGAGGTTACCGCCATGGCTGATATGTTGAATTCGGCCCTTTCCGCTATTGTCACTTATCAGCGCGCGTTGGCCACCACCAGCCACAATATCGCCAACGTGAATACCGAAGGCTACAGTCGACAAACGGTGTCGCTGTCGACCAACACGCCGCAATACTCAGGTTTTGGCGCGATTGGTAGCGGTGTGGGTGTTTCGGGAATTGCGCGCCAGTTCGATCAATTCGTGCTGGATCAGATGCGTAGCAGTGCCAGTGCCTATAATCACGCGCAGGCCTACACCGATATGTCTTCGCAGATTGATAACCTGCTATCAGATACCACCAACGGTGTATCTGCGGCATTAACATCCTTTTTTAACAGCCTGCAGCAACTGGCGGACGATCCCGGCAGTTTGTCGGCGCGCCAGGCTGTGCTGGCTGAAACCGATACCCTGGTCAGTCGTCTCGACTCTGTTACGGCACAATTTGGCCGTATCGAGCAGGAGCTGAACACACGAATGCGTTCTTCGGTCGAAGAGATCAATGGCCTTACCGCACAGATTGCCCAGCTCAATAAAGATATTGCGGCTGCGCGCATCAGTGCGGGCGGGCAAGCGCCCAACGATCTGCTCGACGAACGCGATAAGGCACTGTTTGAATTGAGCAGTTACCTCGATATTAAGGTAGTGCGCCAGGACGGCGATACCACCAACGTATTCACTGGCAGCGGTGACGCGCTGGTGCTCAACAAAAGTAATTTTGAGCTGGGTGTTACGCGCAACGAGTATTATCCAAACCGTCTGGATGTCAGCGTGGAAACCACCGCCGGGCAATTGAATCTCAGCGAGCGTATCAGTGGTGGCAGTCTCGGTGGCGCGCTGGATTTTCGTGAGCAGGTGATGGATCCGACCCTGTCAAAGCTCGGACGCATGACCTATGGACTGGCAACTACGATAAACCAGCAACATGCTGGCGGCATGACACTCAACGGATCGCTCGGTGGTGATTTTTTCCGAGTGGGCGGGCCCGAAGTCGTGGCCTCTGCCAACAATAGTGGCGGGGCGCTGGTCAATGCAAGCATCGCCGATACGGCGGCGCTGGGTCTCGACAACTACAGGTTGGAATACGACGGCAGCAACTACCGCTTGATTAATGGCACTACCGGGTCTCTGCAAACCATGACTGGTTCGGGGTCGGCCGCTGATCCCTTCCAGGCAAATGGTGTCTCGATTGTCGTGAGCGGCAGCGCCGCAGCTGGTGATCGATTCTTGATACAGCCAACCGCATCGGTATCAGGTTCACTGGAACGAGCGATAAACAGCGCAGCCGATATTGCTGCGGCCTCAGCAACCCGGGTCAGCGCCAGCATCACCAATAGCGGTTCAGTTCAGATAGCAAACGTGCAGGTTAGTGATTCAACGGATCCAGCACTGCTTGCGAGCGCATCTATCCAGTTTTTGAATGCGAATACTTATCAGATAAACGGTGCCGGTAGTTTCGCCTATACCAGTGGTAGCACGATTTCTATTAATGGCACTGATCTGATCCTGCAGGGTGAGCCTGCGGCGGGAGACAGCTTCAACCTTAGCGCCAATAGCGGAGGGGTTGGCGATAACCGTAATCTGCGCGCCATGCTGGGAATACAGGACGCGGGCATGTTCAATAATGGCAACACGTCTGTGATGGAATCGGCAGCTACGGTTCTTGGTGACGTCGCTGTGGCAACACGTTCGTCGTCGATCAGAGCGAATTCTCAGTTATCGCTGCTGAACCAGAACGTAGCGCGACGTGAATCCGTTTCAGGCGTCAATCTGGAAGAAGAGGCTGCCAATATGCTGCGCTATCAACAGGCCTATCAGGCCGCAGCGCAGGCGGTGAGCACATCCAACACCATTTTTCAGACGCTGATTAACGCGTTCAGGTAGGTAGGGGATAAACCCATGCGCATTTCTTCAAGCCAGATTTTCCAGCTGGGTCTAACCGGAATAGCGAACAATCAGGCTAAACTCAACCGCACTCAGCAAGAAATTAGCTCTGGGCAGCGTCTGCTCAATGCCTCCGACGACCCAGTAGGTGCGGTTAGGGCTGTGGGTATTGATACTGCTATTGCCAAGGCAGAGCAGTACGTCGAAAACGGTAACTATGCGCGAACCCGGCTGAGCAACCAGGAAAGCACGGTGTCCAGCGTCATTAACGCGATGCAGCGGGTTAACGAACTGACTATTCAGGCTAACAACGCCTCACAATCCAACGAAACCCGTGCGGCGATCGCGCGGGAAGTACGAGAACAGTTCGACAATATTCTTCAACTGGCGAACACCCGCGCCAGCGATGGCGCCTATCTATTTTCGGGCTATCAGGAACAATCCCAACCCTTCAGTTTTAGTAACGGCACCTTGCAATACCATGGGGACGACGGTCGCCGTGAATTGCAGCTCGGACCGTCGCGCAGTGTGGCGGATGCTGACCCTGGGTCACGGGTTTTTACGGGCATTCGAACCGGAAACGGTCACTTTACTACTAGTGGAGCAGCCACAAATACGGGCAGTGTCGTGATAGATAGCGGCTCCGTAACCGACTATGGCGTCTGGGACCAGCGCAATTACACACTGCGTTTCAGTGCCGCAGATAGCTGGGAGGTTCTCGACGATACGGCAACCGTAATCGCCACCGGCAGCTACGATGAACAGACCGATATAAGCTTCGCGGGCGTTACTATCGCGGTTAGTGGTCCGGCAGCGGCGGGAGACGAATTTGCCATCGCGCCCAGCGCTCGTGACGATATTTTTTCCATTGTTGACCGTCTAGCGCAAGCCTTGGAAACGCCGGCAAACAGTGGCGCAGCCCGTGCGAGTACGAACAACGCACTAAATCAGGAAATGAGCAATATCGCGCAAGCCCTGGACCACCTTGTTGAGATACAGACCAGTATCGGAACGCGGCTGAATGTCATTGATCAGGAAGAAGACATTAATCAGAACGTGAAACTGCAACTGCAGGAGTCACTCTCAGGCATTCGCGATGTAGACGTCGTCGAGGCTGCGACCCGTTTCAATCAGACGCTGGTAGCCCTGCAGGCGTCGCAGCAGGCATTCGCCAAAGTTCAGCAACTCTCGCTCTTCAATTACCTGTAACTATCAGCAGCAATTCTGGGCTGCTGAGCAGTCTCTTCGACGACCTGTAGCAAAAAATTCCCCAGCTACGTACATCTACTTACTCAACTGCCTCATCCACGCGCCGATAACTTACGTGACAGCGCGACAAGGCCTGCATGGCTGATGTCCCGAAACGAGCAAAGCTCTTACTCATTGAAGGAGTACAACCATGTCTCTGGTTATCAACACAAACGTTGCCTCACTGAATGCTCAGCGCAACGTTGATCGGTCCCAATCTGATCTGAACACGGCCCTGCAACGCCTATCCACGGGTTTACGCATTAACAGCGCCAAGGATGATGCCGCAGGCTTGGCCATCGCTACCCGCTTTACTACGCAGATTAACGGCTTGAACCAGGCGGTGCGCAATGCCAATGACGGTATTTCGCTGGCGCAGACTGGTGAGGCTGCATTGGACGAAATCACCAATAACCTACAGCGCATCCGTGAACTGTCTGTGCAATCAGCTAACGCCACCAATTCAACCTCTGACCGAGCCGCGCTCGATGCAGAAGTGCAGCAGCGGCTGGCGGAGATTGACCGGATCGCAGGCCAAACGAGCTTTAACGGTCAGAAAATACTCGACGGATCTTTCGGTACAGCCAAATTCCAGGTCGGCGCCAACGTCGGCGAAACCATCAGTGTGAACCTGTCCAGTGGAGCCCGCGCGAGCCAAATTGGTCAAATTGCAACCGCGACGACCGACGTTTCAGCAACTGCCTTTGACGGTCAGCTGGAAATTGCGGTAGGCACCAACTCTGCAGTAACCGTGGCATCAACTACCGACTATACGACCAGTCTGGGTACGGGCTACGATGACACCAGCGCATACTCCAAAGCCCGCGCGATCAATGAGGCATCTATTCCCGGCCTGACAACCACTGCGAACACCTCTGTCAGCGATACGTTTACCACGATTACTGCAGGTGATACTGCCGGTGACGAATATGCATTCAGCATTAACGGCGTCGATATCTATGGTGGTACTGCGGCAGCCTACGACCTAAACGGCAACACCTTAACGGCCAGCACGCTGGCTGCGGCAATTAACCAGCGCTCAGATGACACTGGCGTAACCGCCAGTCTGTCAGGCACAACATTAACGCTGTCGGCTGCCGATGGTCGAAATATCGTGACTGCGGCGACCTTGACTGACGCCGGCGGTACCGCTCCAACAGGTGGCTTTGGCGGCACAACTGTTGTCGCTGATCAGGCCGGCACTTCGCAGACCAACCGCGGTTCGCTAACCCTGACGGCCTCGCAGGCGATCGATGTGACTGATACTGGCGGCGTTACCAATCTGGCTGATATCGGTATCGACAGCACCACCTCGCTGGCCTCGGCTAGCGTTACCACAGTTGATAATGCGAACACCACTATCAGCCGTATAGATGCTGCACTTGAGTCCATCAGCAGCCTGCGCAGTGATTTCGGTGCGGTACAAAGTCGCTTCGAATCGACCATCGCTAACCTGCAGACCATTTCTGAGAACCTGTCTGCGTCTCGCAGCCGAATCCAGGATGCAGACTTTGCGGCAGAAACCGCCAAGCTGACCCGGGCTCAGATCTTGCAACAGGCTGGCGTGTCCATTCTGGCGCAGGCCAACTCGGCACCGCAAAGTGTGCTGGCCTTGCTCCAGTAAGTCGCTGATGCGACAGAAATCCCCGTTCGATAGCGGGGGTTTCTCAATGTCGAAAAGGGGGATGGCCAACGGTCATGCCCCTTTTTGGCTTGCAAAAAAAAAGTCGCCACGTTGCAGACGAGGTTAGGCGCATGGACATTTTGACAAACAAGGCACCCGCATCCCCGGCATTACCAATCGCGAGCGGCAAAAGTTTGCCGCCCGCAGAAGCTGACCGCGCGATTGTTTTACCGTCAGAGCCAACACAATCTGTTGCTACCATGGAGGATGACAAGCAGAAACCGATCGAGATTTCGCTATCTGACGAAACCATCGATGCGATGAATGACATCCTTCGGGAACGCGCGCGAGAGCTGGAATTTACGGTAGATGACAGCAGCGGACACACTATCGTACGGGTTATTCACAGCGAGAGCGGCGAAGTGATACGCCAGCTGCCACCGGAGGTTGTGTTGCGTTTCGCGGAGGCATTCACCAAAGGGGCAGCGAGTTTGGTTGAAGACTTCGCGTGATTGGCCCGTAGATTGCATTCATACAGTGAAAGTTGAGTTTTAATGTTAGCCGACAACAGCGACTGCCATGCCCTGATGTCAAAAAAACCCGGAATGCCTGGCTAGGCGGGAGCGACTACTGTGGCACAAATTACTTCAAGCGGTATTGGATCAGGTCTGGATATCAGTGGCCTGGTTTCGCAACTGGTACAGGCTGAGCGAACGCCCCAGGAAACCCGCCTCAACACCAATGAAATCCGGGCCCAATCACGCTTGTCGGCATTCGGGGGTTTAAAAAGCAGTTTGAGCTCTTTTCAGGGTGCCCTGACTAAACTCCAGGAAGCGGGTCTCTACCAGGGGCGCGTAGCCAGCGTATCCGATGAAGCCCTGTTCAAAGTAAGTGCAGACAGTGATGCCGCAGTTGGCAGCTACAGCATTCAGGCGGAAAAGCTTGCGTCACGCCACAAGCTGGCTTCCGTTGCGTTTATCAATGATGACGCTGCGATTGGCACCGGCACACTATCAATTTCGGTGAACGGAAAGAGTTTTTCGGTAGACATTGCCACCGGCAGCGACAGTCTTACCAGTGTTAGAGATGCCGTTAATTCAGCTTCAGACAATGGAGTCACCGCCTCAATCATTCGCGAACAAAATGGTAGTCGTCTGGTGTTCACTGCGGCGGAGACTGGTGCAGCCAATGCCATAACAATTACGGCAAGTGTTGACGGCAGTGATACGGGCGACCTCACACAACTAAACTTTGATCCGGAAGGTTTGCCTGCTGACAACAAACTTCTGGAGCAACAGGCCGCGGCCGACGCTGAGCTTACCATTGATGGATTTACCGCTGTGAGTCCGAACAACGTGTTCAGCAGCGTGGTCGACGGTGTAACGATCACATTGCTCGATACCAACCCCGGCGTCTCGGAAAGTCTTGACGTTAACCTGGATACAGACGCTGTACGCAATGCGGTAACGCAATTCGTCAACGCCTACAATACGTTGCGCACTAACCTGAATAATCTGACCGCCTATGACCCGGAAACCGGCAAAGCGGGCCTCTTGCAAGGAGATTCCACAACCTCCCGCCTGTCAAATCAGTTGCGCCAGATGCTGAACGAAACCGTCAGTGGTGCTGATGCAGATCTCGATACATTGGCGGAGATAGGAATAACAACCAACTTCGAAACTGGGCGATTGGAGACGGATAGCGATAAACTCAATGGCCTGATCGCTTCCAATTTTGATGATTTCGCGGCGCTGTTCTCCGGTGACAATGGCATCGCCGCGAGACTGGACGCAGTCGCAGATGTCTATACCCGGTTCGAAGGCATTTTAGATACGCGAACCGACGGCTTGCAGAAACAAATTGACCGTATAAGCGATCAGCGAATAACGCTAGATAAGCGATTGGCGGTGATTGAGGCGCGTTACTTGCAGCAGTTTACGGCGCTCGACGCTCTGTTGGGTGAACTGAATCAGACCAGTAGTTTTCTGACCAGCCAGCTCGCGAACTTGCCGGGCTTCACCAGAGAGAAGAAATAGTTAAAGAATTTGGGTTTGTTGCCGATATCTGATGTAGGCCAGATAGACGCAATAGCAAGAGGACAACACGATGACATATTCCGCCGGTAACGCCATGCAGGCCTACAATACGGTAAGTGTGCGCAGCCGGGTAGAAGGGGCCAGTCCTCACCGCTTGATTAGTCTATTGCTTGATGGCGCACTGGAGAAAATTGCCGTGGCAAAGGGCAGTATTCAGCGCAACGAAATACCCGGCAAGACCCAGGCCATTGGCCGCGCTATTTCAATTGTCGAAGGGCTAAGAATGAGCCTCGATCACACGGTCAAGAACGACTTGATCGACAATCTCGATGAACTCTACAGCTATATGGAGCGTCGATTGCTGCTAGCTAACCTGAAATCGGATGAAAAGGTGTTAGACGAAGTCAGTTACCTGTTGCGTGAAATTCAGGAAGCCTGGAATGCGATAGGCAGCGAGGCCGCACCGCAGGGCCCGTTAGCGGGTGTGGAGTAGGGGGCAGCAATGAATCAAACGCCGGTAATATCCATTCAGCGTCGTGCATTGGCTGCCTGCCAGGTGAGTGTGGACCGTTTGCTAGAAATGAGCCAGGCGATTAAAACTGCTGCCGAAGCAGGCGATTGGGAGCTAGCGCTTCACAATCAACGTATTCGCAGTCGTGAACTCGAAAACTTTTATTCTGACAAGGACAATATGCCGCAAGAAGTGGCGGAGCTGATCGCCGCAGCAATACGTGAAATCCTTGCCATCGACGCCCAAGTGACAGAGCTGGCCTGCGATGGCAAAGCCAATCTCGCTCAAGAAGCAGCTCTCAAACTGCGGCAGGGAAAAGCCGCCAAAGCTTACCTTTCTCAGGACGCAGGTACCCGGTAATCCGGGTTTGTGCGTATACCACTTTCGCCTATCCCTACATATCCTTCTCGTCAGATCCTCAAGTAGTGAACTGCCCGGTGGCAAAAGAGTAACAAACCAGCAGGCATGGAAGCGGTAACCCAGCTTAATCAGACGAGTGAGAACATCAGATGGTGAATTCCACCCTCCGAATCAGACCTGTTGATTCGTCGAATTGTGGTCCCATTGGCAACTCTAAAATTCAGCAACTAGTGCGTGAGCAGGTCTCGCAAGTTGCTGAGTTCGATACGCTGGTACTGATTCAAGGCGAATCTGGTAGTGGCAAAGAGGTGGTAGCTCGAGCCGTTCACAATGCCTCCCCTCGACATGACAAACCCTTTATTCCAGTTAATTGCGGCGCAATACCTGCGGATTTGCTCGAAAGCGAACTCTTTGGTCATGAAAAGGGCGCTTTCACGGGCGCTATTTCGGCCCGCAAAGGCCGTTTTGAAATGGCCGAAGGTGGCACGCTGTTTCTCGACGAGATAGGCGACATGAGTTTTAACATGCAGGTGAAACTCCTGCGTGTACTGCAAGAACGCTGCTTTGAGCGCGTTGGCAGTAATCAGACCATTCAATGCAATGTACGGATCGTAGCCGCCACCCACCGTGATTTGCCTAAAATGATCGATGAGGGGAGTTTTCGACACGATCTGTATTACCGGCTTAATGTCTTCCCCATTACCGTTCCCCCCCTGCGCGATCACCTGGCGGACCTACCGGAACTGGTGGCCCATTTAAGTGAACGCTTCAAGCAACGGGGTATGGCTATTCCACGCTTTACCCGCACAGCGTTGGAAGCTTTGCAGGGTTACAACTGGCCCGGTAATGTACGCGAGTTAGAAAACATCCTCGAACGCCTCGCTATCACCCACGGCGGCAAATTGGTCAGCGCGAAAGATCTACCGCAACCAATGGCCCAGGACGCTCTAGGGCAGGGCAGTCAACCGATCGATAGCGATGATGAAATCAGTTTTCTGCTGCGCGGAAACAGCGAGGATTGTGAAGAATCTGAAGCGCAGGGATCGCCCCATTCATCAGCTGACTTTGACGCTGGGGAATCCGAGCAATTGATCTGCGCTGCTGGTCTTACTGAAGGCTTTGACCTGAAAGCGCATATGCAAGAGATCGAAAAACAGTACATTGTGGAAGCGCTTCGGCGTGCCAATGGTACGGTCACTCAGGCGGCTAAAATTCTCGGTCTGCAGCGCACCACCTTAGCTGAAAAGATGAAGAAACTGCATATGGCCTGAGCGGCCTAACGGCCTGTTGTTTCAATCCCTCCTATACAACGTAACGTTTCCTCCTGTCCCCTCATTTAAAGCGGCTTCCTGCTGCCACTACGCCTTCCTTGAAACCACCATACGGAACTCGGTTGCACGCCACTGGACCGGCTAGATCACGAGCACACCGGTCGAAGCTCGTGGTAATTAATTTTTTTTGCCGTGAACGCCGATGTACCGTATTTGAAGTGTGCTTTGATTGGCGGTCGGTCTGGTATTCGTAATTACATTCTTACGTTTTAACCTTTGTACATTTGCCGATCTGACCACACTTGCGTGAACAGCGTCACCTCGATCATTTGTCTGCCAAAATTTTGGCGGGGTATTTTTAGCTGGGCTATCTTGTTGAAATAAAACAAATATATTTCATGGCATAGGAATTGCTACGTACTGGTCAAGCAAAACACTATGAGTCTGATCGACAATGAATCGACCAAACCAGTCACACGCAGATGTGCTTATTCTGGATAAAGATCCGGCGCTGCGCGGTAACCTTGAGCGGGTAGTTCTTCATGCTGGTTACAGTGCGGCTTCTGCCGCCACTGCACGCGATGCTGTTACCGCGGTTGAACATCACGCTGTCCGTCTTATTATCTGCGAGCGTGGCTTTCAGGATAACGCTGACTTTATGACAGCTCTGCGGCAACAGGCACTGCCGGTTCCGGTGATTGTTATTTCTGAAGAACAATCTGTAGACACCGTCGTAGAGGCCGTCAAGAACGGTGCTGCAGATTTTCTGGCAAAGCCAGTCGATAGCGCACTGTTACAAAAGCTTATCACTGAGTATTTGCCGAAATTGCCCATAGCGGATCAGCTGGTTGCGCACGATCCACTAACACAGCAGGTGCGCAATCTGGCCCAGAGAGTCAGTCATACCGATGCTACGGTGCTGGTATGTGGCCCCAGCGGTGTAGGCAAAGAAGTTATTTCTCGCTACATACACTGTCATTCTCCGCGCGCAGACCATCCGTTTATCGCTGTAAATTGCGCGGCTATTCCTGAAAACATGCTCGAAGCGATGCTGTTTGGCTATGAAAAGGGCGCATACACCGGTGCGGTGAACAACCATATTGGCAAATTTGAACAAGCTCAGGGTGGCACCTTGCTGCTCGACGAAATCAGCGAAATGGATTTAGCGCTACAGGCAAAGCTACTGCGTGTGTTGCAGGAGAAAGAGCTAGAACGCTTGGGTGGTCGTCGCACCATTCGTCTGGATGTGCGGGTGCTGGCCACAACCAATAGGGATCTACGCGATGCGGTTAAACGCGGTGAATTCCGGGAAGACCTGTTCTACCGGCTGAATGTATTTCCCTTGCATATTCCGCCCTTGGCTGACCGTCCTCGGGATATCCTGCCACTGGCTCAACATTTTTTGAGCCAGCATTCACGTGCTGACAGCGACACATTGTCTGCCAAAGCACAGCAAAAGCTTCTGTCTCATACCTGGCCGGGTAATGTGCGGGAACTCGACAACGTCGTGCAACGGGCGCTGATTCTCCAGTCCGATCGCATAATCCATGATCACGACATCTATTTTGAAATGCCTGATGTTGTCTTATCCACACTCGCCGAAAGTGATCAGGAACAGAAGCTTTCAGAGCACCTCCGATTGGAAGAAAAGCGTCAGATTCAGCACGCTATTGTGCAGGGCGGCAGCAAAAAAGAGGCCGCCGCAATACTGGGGATTAGCCCCAGAACACTGCGTTACAAAATGGCGCGTTTGCGCGAAGCTGAAATGGGAGTGTAACCATGTCTGATTCAATGCGCGTAGACCAGATTCTCAGTCAAATTCGATCCATACGTCAGGAAGCAACCGGTCGCATGCCGGGGGTTGCTGAAAAGATTGGCGAGAATCAAGCGGGCTCCAGCGTTAGCAACACGAGCTTTTCAGAGATGTTAACCGATTCTGTAAAAGCCGTCAGCGAAACACAGAAATCTGCCGCGTCACTGGCGGAATCATTTGAACGCGGTGACAAGAATATCAGTCTGGCTGAAGTCATGGTGGCCTCGCAAAAGGCGAATGTGTCATTTACCGCCATGGTTGAAGTACGAAACAAAATGATTGATGCGTATCAGGAAGTGATGCGCATGTCGGTTTAAGAAACCGGCAAGCGCCATACGGGAGCATATTGAATGGCAGACGCGGCAACACTTTCGGCAGGTACAATACGCGAAAGCATTGAAAACAAACCCTGGCTCCGCCAATTGTTGATGATGGTGGGAATAGCCGCCAGCGTTGCCGTCGGTGCGGCGGCCGTGCTGTGGTCTCAGGGCCCAGAATACAAGACGCTTTATGGCGCCATGCCGCCAGAGCGATCGGCTTCGGTGCTGGATGCCCTGTCAAGCGTGGGAATACCGTATCGGCTGCAGGAGCAGACCGGCGCTATCATGGTGCCTTCGGATCGATTGCACGATGCACGAATCAAATTAGCTGGTAACGGTGTTATCAACGACGGCTCAGGGCTTGAAATGCTCCGCGAGGAAAAGGGTTTTGGTGTCAGTGATTTCATGCAGTCCAAAAAGTATGAGCACGCTTTGGAGACCGAGCTGGCACGCACTATTGAAAGCCTGCATCAGGTTCGCAAGGCCCGGATTCATCTCGCTATTCCCAAACAATCGGTCTTTGTTCGTGATCAACGCCAAGCCAGCGCATCGGTCATGCTTGATATCTATGCTGGTGGCGTTCTGAATCGCCAGCAGGTACGCGCCATAGTGAATATGGTCAGCGGAAGTGTGCCTGGCTTAACTGCCGAAACAGTCACTGTAGTTGATCAAACCGGCACCTTGTTGTCGTCACTGGACGAGGGCGACGGTGTTGAGATTAACACCCGGCAGTTCGAGTATCGAAAAAAAGTCGAAAAGGAATACGAACAGCGCATTACCAGTTTGCTCACACCCATTGCCGGCATCGGTAAAGTCAAAGTACAAACCGCAGTACAACTGGATTTTTCTCGCGTCGAGGAAAGCCGTGAGAGCTGGAACCCGGATGCACAGGTACTGCGCAGTGAACAGGTAACCACGGATCGCAAAACCGGAGCTGGCGGCGCAGGTGGTGTTCCCGGTGCGCTGGCTAACCAGCCCCCAGGCGACGCCGGCAACCCAGACAATACCGCGGCCGAGAGCAGCTCAATCACGAGAAACTATGAGATAGAGCGTGTATTGAACTACACCGCACGACCCGCTGGTGATATCCAGCGGCTGTCGGTGGCAGTGGTGCTAGATGATTCCCTGCCAGAAGACGCTCCGGAGGGTGCGCAAAAACCCGAGTATTCGGAAGCTCAACTGGAAAAGCTTGCATCGCTAGTTCGCGATGCCGTTGGCTACAACGCCGATCGCGGCGACCGGGTAACCGTGATAGCTGCTAATTTCCAACAAACACGAGTGGAATCCACGGAGCTGGAATCTACCCCTATCTGGGAACAGGACTGGTTTATCACGGTGGTTAAACAGGCACTTACCGGTATCGCTGTGATCCTGATTGTATTCAGTGTTATCCGCCCAAGCATCAAAACACTGATGCAGTCCCAGTTGCCTGCCACGGCTACTGCGGCGGCGGGTGCAGAGGGCCCGGATGGCGCAATTTACTCGCGCGGTGATATCAATCCTGCCGTTGCTGCGCTGGGAGGTCCAAACGCGGTAAAACGGATGGAAGATAGTCTCGATTCAATACGAGACGTAGCAGATCAGGACCCTAAACTTGTGGCTCAAGTCGTTAAAAATTGGATAGCTCGCGATGGAAAATAGTACCAACTCACTCAGTAATGGCAGTGAACAGGCAGCCGTGCTTCTCCTGATGATGGGTGAGGAGCGGGCCGCAAAAGTGCTGCAGCACATCGATTTTGAAAGTGTCGAAAAAATCGGTGTGGCTATGGCTGCAATTAAAAAGGTCGATTCCGGCGATGCTTACACCGTCTGTCAGCGCTTTCGTGAAGAAGTTAACAGCCATACCCCGCTCGGCATTGGTGTACCGGGCTATGTGCGTAACTTGTTAGTTAATACGATGGGAGAACAGACGGGGGGCACGCTTGCAGACCGCCTGCTCGGCGACGATTCACCGCGAGAGCTGGATTCTCTGCGCTGGATGGAGCCAGACGCCATTCTTCAGATTCTGAAAGATGAGCACCCGCAAATCGTTGCGATTACACTGGCGCATCTGGAACAGTCGATGGCTGCGAAAATCGTCGCCCGCCTGCCGGAAGGAATGCAGGAAGACATCATGTTTCGGATTGCCACTATGGATAAAGTGCCTGAAGCGGCAATGAAACAACTCCAAACCACCCTGAAAGCAAAGCTGGACGTTTCAGCCAACTTTAAGTCCAAGCGGGTAGACGGTGCAACGACCGCAGCAGCCATTCTCAATGGTCTCGATAGCGATGCGGAAGCCCGTATTCTGGAAACCCTGTCGAAAACTGATGAGACCATGCGCCAGCGACTTGAGGATCTGATGTTTGTGTTCGGCAATCTGGCAGACTTGGACAACAAGGGTATGCAGTTGCTGTTGCGGGAGGTAACCAGCGATCAACTTGCCATCGCGCTCAAAGGCGCTGATGAGATTGTCCGTAATAAAATCTTCAGCAATATGTCGAAACGCGCCAAAGAGCTTCTGGTAGAAGATATGGAATCGCGCGGCCCAACCAAGCTCAGCGATGTGGAAGAGGCGCAAAAAGCCATTCTGGAGGTTGCTCGACGGCTGGGCGAAGAGGGCAAGATCAACTTAGGTAGCAGTAGCGATGACTACGTCGACTGACGCTACCCAGGATTACTGAAACGGATGCCGCAATGACAGATGCGCAACCAGATTTAAATGAAGACGCTTTCACCCTTAGATTGCTTAACGAGCAAGAGGCTCAGGGTTGGATGCCACCGGAAATGGCTCAGTCCACTCCGACGCCTGATGACAATATGCCCAGTGAAGATCAGATACTGGCATTAGTTGAACAGGCGCGGCAGGAAGGGTACAGCCTCGGGCGTGAAGAAGGGCGTAAATCCTTTGACGAGGAGATCGCCCGATTACAGCAGATGCTCAACGCTTTTGCGGCACCCTTGAACGATATCGACGAACATGTGGAACACCAGCTTGGTGCTCTGGCGCTCTCAATTGGAAAACAACTGTGCCGCGCTGAACTCAGTCTTAACCCGACACATATACTACCCATCGTCCACGACGGTCTGGAACAGCTATCTGGTCAGCGTGAGCCTGTCACGCTGCGCCTCAACCCCAAAGATTGTCAGCTTCTGGCGGAAGAGGGTATTGCTGGCACAGGGGTAACCTTGCTCGAAGACCCCTCGATTACCACCGGTGGCTGTGTGATGACCGCGGGCAGTTCGCGAATCGACGAGCGTCTGGAAAGTCGTCTGGGCAAGCTCGTAGACCAGCTTTTTGACGAACATGCGCTCCATTCTGACGGTATTTCCCCACCGGATAAGGGTGACGAATCACTGTGACTACAACACCTGTTGCCTTGACCCGAAACCAACGCTGGGCCCGTAAGCTAGCCGCACTGGATACCGTCGCACAGGCGCCACAGCGCGCTCAGGTAGAAGGCCAGTTAAAACGCGTGGTGGGCATCACCCTGGAGGCCGAGGGGTGTTCAGCGCCTATCGGCGGCTACTGTCAGGTCGAAACTGCCGATGGCGGCTGGCTTGAAACCGAGGTTGTCGGTTTCGCCGGAGAGCGTACGCTACTAATGCCCACCGGGGAATTGCGCGGTGTCATGCCAAATGCCCGCGTGGTTCCCAGTCGCTGCGGTTCCCAATTGGAAGTGGGAGACGCGTTGCAGGGCCGGATTATCGACGCGGGCGGACGGCCTCTCGATGGTCTTGGCCCGATTGCGACCACTGAAAGCCGCTCGCTTCTGGCCACCCCGATCAATCCATTGCAACGCAACCCCATCCGAGAACCGCTCGATGTCGGCGTTCGCGCCATAAATGCCATGTTAACTGTCGGGCGTGGGCAGCGAATTGGCTTGTTTGCAGGAAGTGGTGTAGGCAAGAGCGTGTTACTTGGCATGATGACAAAATTTACCAATGCCGATGTAATCGTCGTTGGACTCATTGGTGAGCGCGGTCGGGAGGTAAAAGAGTTCGTTGATTCCATTCTTGGCCAAGACGGGATGTCGCGGGCGGTGGTCATAGCAACCCCCGCGGATCACCCGCCACTGATGCGTTTGCGCGGTGCCTGGTTAGCCACATCTGTCGCTGAATACTTCCGGGATCAGGGAAAGAACGTATTGCTTCTTATGGATTCTCTGACAAGATTTGCGCAGGCTCAGCGTGAAATATCTTTGGCTGTGGGAGAACCTCCCGCCACCAAGGGTTATCCACCCTCAGTGTTTGCCAAATTGCCACAACTGGTTGAACGCGCAGGCAATGGCGCCGCTGGCGGCGGGTCAATTACGGCCTTTTATACGGTCTTGGCCGAAGGTGATGATCAAAATGACCCGATTGTCGATTCGGCCAGAGCCATTTTAGACGGGCATATTGTGCTGTCACGCAAACTCGCGGAAGCGGGACATTTTCCCGCGATAGATATCGAGCAGTCTGTCAGTCGAGTGATGAACGAGGTTGCCGACAAGACTCACTTGGAAATGGTGCGATTTCTTCGGCAGAAATATGGTCTTTATCAGCAGAATCGAGATCTTATTACGATTGGCGCTTACCAGAAAGGGAGCGATGCCCGTCTCGACGAAGCGGTAAGACTGTGGCCGAAAATAAACCGGTTTCTGCAACAGGATGTGAACGAGTCTGTGTCCTTTGACGCCAGTCTTGACGAATTATTTTCAATAGGTAGCACTGCATGAAAAAGTCTGCACGCATTCAACCGGTTCTCGGGATCGCCGAGCGCGAAGAAAAGAAGGCTACAGATGCCTTTTTACGGGTTCAGCAGAATGCAACTCAAGCGCGACAGAAACTACAGGAATTGCGTGACTACCGCGCCGAGTACCAACAACGCAGTAATCTGGATGCCAGCGGCGGTCAGGATCTACTCGATCTGCGTCAGTTGCAGGACAACCGTGCTTTTCTGGCGAAACTAAACGATGTGATCGCGATACAGCAATCCATTGTCGAGCAGTGTGATGCTCAATTGGACACCGCGCGGGATCACTGGCTCAGCAAGCGCCAGAAAACCCATTCGTTGGGCCGTCTGGCCGGAGAGTATCGCCACCAGGAACACCGTGCTGCCCAGATTCTTGAGCAAAAGCAGAGTGATGAACTGAACGTGCTGAGGCACAGCTGGCAACTCAGACAGCGCCACGAAGAAATCTGCTAACGCTGGCACACGCCTTGCAAATAATCTATCAGGTAGCGCGGTAATCGCCGCTCTTTAGCGTTTGTTAGCCCTCAGGATCTCGTTAACACTATGGATAACGGTCAGTCTTTACCCCTTGGTGATCTCGCCGCGTCGCTGATGCCTTCCTCAGCGCTAGTTGCGGAAAAGATTAATAAGGCTACACAATCGACTGATTTTGCTAAAGTTCTTTCAGGCGCCGCGAATAACAAAAACACTGGCGAAGAC
>NZ_JBFJTH010000028.1:0-30941 GCF_041625495.1 Litorivivens sp.
ATCAAGCTGAATGCACTGCGTATGCGTATTGCTGCAAATAAAGGGCGTTCGCAACTTTAAGTAGTCGATTGCTGCTGGCGCCAGTCGTTGTTTTCGTGGCATATTTTCGCGACCCGATAGGGAGGTTGAAATATGTTACGGAAGATAACGGCAGGTGCTGCATTTCTTCTGGCTGGCGCATCCGCGCTGGCCGCAACACCACATCAAAACCCGCACAGCATGCTGTCCTTGCGCGCAGTCGGTCTGGTTGATCTGCCCGCGGAAGACGATGCAGGCTTTGCTGCCGGCTTAGGCTTTGGTGTTGGCTTGCATCTGAATCAGGTTTTTGTCGAGTACGATTACAGCAGGGTATTGGAGGTCGAGCCGGATTCGGAAGCTACCTTTATGAGCTTTTCCACGGGTTCGGGCGGTCAGTTGGTATGGCGGCCGGAGATCGACGCCTATGCCCACAGCGTTTTTGTCGGGCGCCGCTGGGGCCGGTTTGCCTTTGCAGAATTCAAGCTTGGGCACAGCTATCAGCGCTTTAAAGACGGTAGCGATGTGCTCGCAGAGGTAAATACCCCCGCTGCCGGGCTGGAACTCGGGCTCGGTGGGTCCGCTGCCGGACTCGGTTTGCAATATTTGTGGCTCGGCGACAATTACAAGCAAGTATCGCTTAGCTTTCGAGCTTATTTTTAACTTGGCAAGCTTTACTGCCGCACCGGTTTTTTAAGCAGTTTGCGCTGCAGAGTGCGGCGGTGCATGCCCAATGCACGCGCGGTAGCCGAGATATTGCCGTCGTTTTCTGCCAATACTTTCTGTATGTGCTCCCACTCCACCCGCTCTACTGAGGGGGGATTGTCGGGTATTTCAACGCTGGCAGAGGTAGGGTTGTCGAAAGCCGCCAATATCTCTTTAAGTGAAGCAGGCTTGCACAGGTAGTTATAGGCGCCAAGACGCATCGCTTCCACGGCGGTGGCGATACTGGAATAACCAGTCAGCATGACGGTGCGGCAGTCGGGCTGGCGTGCCTGGAGCTGTTCAATCAGTGCCAAGCCGGATCGTCCCTCCATTTTCAGATCAACCAGTGCATTGTCGAAACGGTGACGGTGCAGCAGCTGTTCTGCCGCGTCTACATTGTGCGCGGTAAGCACGGTAAAGCCGCGCTTGGACAGCGCCCGCTCCATAACCTCAACAAATACCGGGTCGTCGTCTACCAGTAAGCAGTTTCGCTCATCAGCCATCCACAAAGACTCCTGCGCTGGGTAATCGCAATTCCACCCGGCTGCCGCGTGGGCTGCAATTGTGCCACAGCAGCTTGCCACCATAGCGGTTGGCCGCAGCGTTGCTGACAAACAGGCCGAGGCCGAGGCCACGCCCCTTGGTCGAGTAAAAAGGGGTGCCCAGTTTGTCGGCGTGGGCGGCGGGAATACCGTCGCCCCGGTCTTCTACGGCGATAACCAGTTCTTCTCCCTGGAGCGAGGCGGTGAGGGCCACGTGGTCGGGGCTGGCATCGGCGGCATTGTTGAGCAGATTGATAATGGCCTGCTCGAGGGTGGTATCCATGACCATCATGGCATCGCCTGGCAGCTGGATGTCGAAACGGGCGGCATGGATGGACGGCCTCAGCAGCTGCCAATGCTCCTTGAGTAGATCGAAAAATTTAATAGGCCGTATGGTATCCGTTGTGCCGACGCTGAAATCGCGCGCAGTGCTTGTCAGTCTGCCGAGAATGTCCTTGCACAGGTTGAGCTGCGAATCCAGTGTGGCGATGTCACGGTGCGTCGCCTCCGGCAGCTCAGGGTCCTCCAGCAGCTCGTCGGTCACAATGCGCATGGTCGATAGCGGCGTGCCTAGTTCGTGTGCGGTGCCAGCGGCCAGTGTCGCGATAGCCAGCAGCTGTTCGTCCTGCAGGCGCTGCTCTCGTACCTCGGCCAGCGCCTGGTCGCGGCCGCGCACGGCAGTGGCCATCTGCACCACAAAATAGGTGATCAGCAGCGCGCTTACCGCAAAGTTGCCCCACATGCCTACAATATGGGGGTTCAGTGTTGAAGCGCCGTGGTGGGGTTCCAGTGGCGCCAGGGTGTCGTGAAAGAACAGCAGAAAACTGTAGGCAGAAACGGCGCAGGCGGTGACCAACCAGGTAAAGCGCCAGGGGAGGGTGGTGGCAGCAATACAGATGGGCACCAGGAAAAAAGAGACAAAGGGATTGCTGGCGCCGCCGGCCACGTAAAACACCAGTGTCAGCGCGGCGATATCGACCAGCAGGTGGGCGACGAATTCGCCGTCGGTAACCGGCCACGATTGGCTGGCACGCCACCAGGACAGCAGCGTAATCAGCCCCATGCAAGCGAAGATAATACCCAGTGTTCTAGTCGGGAGTGGCCATTCCAATACCTGCAGGGCAAACACGGTGGTTGCGCACTGTCCGGCCAGAACCACGCTGCGTATCAGGCAGAGGCGCTTGAGGTTGAGTGGGGCAGAGTCGCGCAGTTCCTGAGTCACGGGCGAGGGCTTCTCGGGGGATGATTTCTCGGAGGAAGGAGCCTAGACATGAGTTACGGTGCCGGTATTAACGCAAGGGTGAAAAGTATACGGGTTACAGACAATTGCGCCAGTGCGTCAGTTTGTCGCATTTTTAACACTGTCTTAGATTGTTAGGCTGGCGCGTTTTTACCATAGCGTAGGAACACCCATGATTACCCGCCTCGTCCCCCTGATGTTGCTGTTGCCGGTGTTGGCACTAGCCGATGCTGTAGGTTCAATACCAGCGAGTATTGGCCCCACCTCCCACGCGCCCATTGGTGTCATGGGCGACCACACCCACCGGGCTGGCGAATGGATGGTGTCGTACCGGCTCATGGATATGGAAATGGATGGCCTGCGAGATGGTGATAATCAGATCTCCGCAGCACAGGTAACCGGTACCATGATGGCGCCGGGCGCCTATAGGGTTGCACCAACACGCATGACCATGAGCATGCAGATGCTGGGTGTAATGTATGCGCCCAGCGATTCGCTTACTCTGATGGCGATGACTTCCTATAAGACCCACGAAATGGATCACATCACCCGTATGGGGATGCGATTTACTACTAAGGCGGAAGGGCTGGGCGACACCCGATTAGCCGGGCTGTTCAAGGTCTACCAATCTGCAGATCACAGCCATCATGTTCATGTGAGCGCAGGTCTGAGTGTGCCGACCGGGTCAATTGACGAGCGTGACGATACCCCCGCCATGGCCGATGCCAAGCTGCCCTATGGCATGCAATTGGGCAGCGGCTCCTATGATTTGATGCCAGGGGTGACCTATCAGGGCTATGCAGGGAATTACAATTGGGGGGCTCAGCTTGCGGCGGTCTTGCCGCTGGAGCGCAATGATAATGGATACCGCTTTGGTAATCGCGGAGCGGCCAGTGTCTGGGTGGCACGCAAGGCAAGCGATTATTTATCCTACAGCTTGCGTTTGTATGGTGAATCACAGGGCAAACTGGACGGTGATCGCGACGACCTGAACCCCATGATGGTAACCACAGCAGACCCCGATAATTATGGCGGCGAATATGCGTCTCTCAGCTATGGGCTGAATCTCTATCTGCCGGGAGGTGCTTTGAAGGGGCATCGGTTTGCGCTGGAATACACCATTCCCCTGTACCAGAAAATGAATGGTATTCAGCTAGAGCGCGAACCCAGCCTGAATGCCGGCTGGCAGCTGGCATTCTAGCAGATAAAACCGGGGTCTGACCCCGGTTTTTGTTCAGGCAGCGTGGCGCGGTTTGGGCGCCGGCTTTTTATCACTCAAGGCATAGCAGTTCAGGCCTGCAATATGCACTTTGCGCAGGTAGTGTTCCCAGTCGATCAGTGCAGCATCTACTGGAAACAGGGCGTCCGGGCCCACCTCGCCCATGCGCTGTGCCAGCGCCAACAGGTTGTCGCTGTGAAACACATAGTTGGGCGTCGCGTAGAAGGCGAATATTTCTGCCAGCTTGTTCATGGCGTTGAGATTGCGCAGCAGTCGCATGGGTTGCGTCCGGCCCACCAATTTTAAGGTTTTGCCGGTTGTGCTGAGCGTGCGGCACAGCAGGTAAATCGAAATATCAAACAGTCGACGGTTGACCACTTTGAAAGGCTTGCGTGGTTCAACCTCGAACAGCTTTTCATAGGTGAGGTGATTTTCCTTGGCCTCAGCCATCAGGTGGTCGATGAAACTTCCCAGGGTCAGCGGGTTCCGCGCGCCACTGCAGGCCTGGTAAATGCGCTGGGCGCCCGGACGGGCAAGCAGCTCCCCAGCGGCCAAAATGACCGCGTTGGCCACCAGATCGGCAGGTATTACATCAATCACGCCACTGCGTTTGCCGGGGAAAAACACCACCTTCTGGCGCGCGTAAGCGAGCAGCACGGCGTCGGCTACTTTCACCCCTTCAATCCAGCCGGGGGTGGGCTCTTTTAAGGTACTTTCGATAATGGCTGGACGCACAATCGTCAGGTTTTTGCCGGCCAAGGCTTTGCGCAGATACTGCTCGCCGAGCCATTTGGTAAAGGTATAGGTGTCGTTCCAGCCACGACTGCGCGCTTCGCGTTCGCCGAGCAATACCAGCTGTTCTGCCAGCGCGCGGCCACGATACTGGGTGTTAAGCTCATCGATCTTGCCCTGCAGCTCGGTGATGACGGGGGCGATGTCGTAGCGCCCATCGGCATCAACTGGAAGTGCGGCTTTTGCGGGTGGCGCAAAGGATTCGTGTATATCGCCGCGATTAAAGCCGTTCACGTAGCAGGTGGAGACCTGCAGCACCGGAATGGCGCCACCGGCCTCGGAGAGCGCCACAATATTGTGCAGGCACAGGGTATTGATCGATAGCGCAATGTCCATGCGCTCGCGGAAGTTGACGCTGGCGGCAGAGTGAATAATCAGGTCGAGCTTGTTGGCTAGCTGATGAAAGGCATTGTCGTCTAGCCCGAAACGGGGCTGGGTAACCTCGCCGGTAACGCAGCGTACTTTTTCGCTTAGTAGGCGTTCGTAGCGCACCCGGTCGTGCTGGCGCAAAGTGTTGAAAATGCTGGACGACGCTACCTCAGCCAGAAAGCGTTCGCGGGCAGTCGGGTTGGCGCGATTGCCGCGAATCAGCAGGTATATGCCGCCGATCGTCGGTAAATCCCGAAGCAGCTTCTCTAGCACCACCTTCCCCAGAAACCCGGTAGTTCCAGTAATAAGCACATGTTTGCCCGTGAGTTGGCGTTGAACCAGTCGCGGGGTGATGGGAGTTTGTGTAGTCATAGAGTTCTCCAGCAGTGAGCGCAGGGCGAGCCGACGGAAAGTGCTCGACAGAAGCGTAAGCCCCCAAAGTAAGTGGTTGGGATTGCAGGGGCGTTACAGGCATCCTGTTTGGCATCAGTAGGGTTTAATGCATTAAACGGGCCAGACGAAAAGCGGACGTACCAGAGCAGTTTCGTGAGTGGGCGCCATACTAGTGGATAAGAATCCGTGTAGACAGGGCGGCGGATCGGTATAATTCACGGCCATTTCACAGTCGATAGCGAAACCGATACATGAGCAGTTTTACCGACGCCGTAGCCCGACGCCGAACCTTTGCCATCATCTCTCACCCCGATGCGGGTAAGACGACTATTACCGAGAAACTCCTGTTACTCGGTCAGCTGATTCAGGTGGCTGGAACCGTCAAGGGGAAGAAGTCCGACCGTCATGCCACCTCCGACTGGATGACGATGGAGCAGGAGCGAGGTATTTCTGTCACCTCGTCAGTGATGCAATTTCCCTACAAAGAACGGATGGTCAACCTGCTTGATACCCCGGGCCACGAGGATTTTTCCGAGGATACCTACCGCACTTTGACCGCTGTGGATTCTGCGCTGATGGTGATAGACGGCGCCAAAGGTGTTGAGGATCGCACCATCAAGCTGATGAACGTCTGCCGCCTGCGCGATACGCCCATCCTGAGCTTCGTCAATAAACTCGATCGGGATATTCGCGACCCCATCGACCTACTCGACGAAGTTGAATCCGTGCTCTCGATCGAGGCGGCGCCCATCAATTGGCCTATTGGTATGGGCAGCGAATTCAAGGGTGTTTACAACCTGTATACCGATACGCTTCACGTGTTTAAACCGGGTCAGGGCAAAGTGATTGCCGACGATATACGCATTCAGGGTCTTGAATCTGACGAGGCAAAGGCCTTGCTGGGCGAGGAGCATGCAGACTATCTGGATGAAATCGAACTGGTGCGCGGCGCCAGTCACGCCTTTGATCTGGAGGCCTACCGAGCGGGTAAGTTGACGCCTGTATTTTTTGGTACTGCACTGGCGAATTTTGGCGTGCGTGAAATGCTCGACGGTTTTGTGGAATGGGCGCCGGCGCCACTGGCGCGTGAGACCGAGAGCCGCAAGATTGAGCCGGTAGAAGAAAAGTTCAGCGGCTTTGTCTTTAAAATCCAAGCCAATATGGATCCGCGCCACCGCGACCGCATCGCCTTCTTGCGCATCTGCAGTGGCAAGTACACTAAAGGCTTGAAAATGCGCCATGTGCGCCTGGGTAAGGATGTAAAAATCGCCGATGCGGTCAGCTTTGTCGCTGGTGATCGCGAGCTGGTTGAAGAGGCCATATCGGGCGATATTATCGGTTTGCACAACCACGGTACCATTCAGCTGGGCGATACTTTTACGGAAGGCGAAGATCTCAAATTTACCGGTATTCCGCACTTTGCACCGGAGTTGTTCAAGCGTATCCGTCTGCGCGACCCGATGAAATCCAAACAGTTGCAGAAGGGTTTGCAGCAGCTGGCAGAAGAGGGGTCGACTCAGGTCTTTATGCCGCTCAATAACTCAGACCTTGTTGTCGGAGCGGTCGGTGTACTGCAGTTTGAAGTTGTGGCCTACCGGTTGAAGGATGAATACAAGGTCGAGGCCATCTACGAGCCGGTAAATGTGCACACGGTGCGATGGGTAGAGTGCAAAGATGCGAAAAAGCTGGAAGAGTTCAAACGCAAATGCAGTGACAATCTCGCTGTGGATGGTGGTGGTCATCTGACCTACCTTGCGCCGACGCGGGTAAACTTGCAGTTGACCCAAGAGCGCTACCCCGACATCGAGTTTTTCGCCACGCGCGAACACTGATGAAATCCTGTGGTGGTAAGGCCCGTGACGAATAATCCGGCATCAGACAAGACGCTGCGGTTGGACAAGTACGTTGCCAGCGTCACGGATTTTTCCCGCAGCGATGTAAAGAAATTGATCAAGGCAGGTGATATAGAGGTTGACGGGCAGGTCGTCATCAACCCCGCCACCCTGGTGTCCAGCGATGCTCTGCTAGCGCTCGACGGGCAACCGTTGCGGGCGGCGACGCCGCGCTACTTTATGCTGCATAAACCAGCAGGTTTCGTCAGCGCCACTCGGGATAAGTGGCATCCAACCGTCATGGAGTTGTTGCACGAAGATAATCTGGAGCGGCTGCATATAGCCGGTCGGCTTGATGCAGATACCACCGGACTGTTGTTGATTACCGACGATGGCCAGTGGGCGCATCAGGTGATGTCGCCCAAGTCGCGCTGTTACAAGCGCTATCATGTAACGACGGAGGCGGATATTCCCGCAGCGGCGGTTGAGCGTTTCGCGCGTGGGCTTTTTCTCGATGAGGAGAAACGTCGCACGCTACCGGCACGGTTGGAAATCCTGTCGCCCCGGCAGGCCTGGTTGGAAATTTGCGAAGGCAAGTTTCACCAGGTGAAACGTATGTTCTCGGCACTGGATAACAAGGTGGTCGCATTGCACAGGCAGGCGGTGGGTGAATTGGAACTGGATGAAACCCTGGCTGAGGGCGAATATCGCACGCTTACCGCAGATGAGGTGACGATGCTCGCCCGGGAAGCCGGCAATGACTGATGCGTCGCTTGAGTTGCTCTACCGTGCACTGGAGTCGAAGCCCGCCCGTGGCCTATTGCTGGCGGACGAGCAGTGTATTGCGGAGCCAGGTATACAAATTCCTGTGATCACCAATCGCGTGGATGTGGCGCAGCGCTTTCAGGCGGCGGGCTTCAATGCTGCGCTTTCTGATTTTGATCTGTCGGTTATCGACGTTGACTCCATCTACTATCGCGTCAGCAAAGAAAAGGCGCTGGTTCACCACCTGATAAACCAGGCATTACTGCGCTTGCCCATTGGCGGGGAGCTGGTTTTGACAGGTGAAAAAGGTGATGGACTTAAAACCTATGCAGACAAGGCGCGCACTCTGGTCGGTTCTGACAAGGATCTGAACAAGGGGCGCGGTGGTGCGTTGCTGGCGCGCATTCGCAAACAGCGTGAACCCGAGACTTCGCTGGATGACAGCAATTACCGTCAACTGTGTGATATCGCACCACAAGGTCATGTGGCCCTCTACAGCAAGCCCGGGGTCTATGGCTGGCAGAAAATTGACCGAGGGAGTCGACTGCTCATCGGTGCGCTGGGCGATGTGTTGGATAAAAACGGGGCGCAGGCACCGCGTGATGTTCTGGATCTTGGTTGTGGCTATGGTTATCTGACGGTAATGGCGCATCAGCGTTTGCCTGACGCTCGGTTTGTGGCAACAGACAATAATGTGACTGCGTTGGTGGCCTGCACGAAGAATATAGAGACCCACGCTATTTCCGCTCAGGTGGTGCCTGCCGACTGTGCTGATGGTATTGGCCAACAATTCGATCTGGTGTTGTGCAACCCGCCCTTTCACAAGGGCTTCGATATTCATGGCGATCTGACCCTCGCCTTTCTTAAAGCTGCTGCCGCACGTCTCGCTCCGGCCGGGATGGCGCTGTTCGTGGTCAATCAGTTTATTGCGTTGGAGCAAAAGGCCGAGCCCTTGTTTGCCAGCTGTGAGCGCGCTGGCGAGGGCGAGGGTTTCAAAGTTTATTTGCTCAAGCGATAGGAGCCATTGGCTATAGCCTGGCGAAGTTTTTGGGCGCAGGCTGAGGTTCCTTCCTTCCCTTGTCCCGGATGGGATTAGCCGCTATGATGTAAACGATTACAGCAAGTGCATCCCGCGAGGGCATAATAAAATGCAAAAACTGCCATACGAGACAGGGCTGCCCATGGAGTTCATGGTTTGAGTCGGCTCGCTGTCACGGGCCGACGAGCCCTGCTTGGTGCACTGATTGCGGCTTATCTTTATGCCGGATTGGGGGTCACCGCCGCGGCGTTTTACGAGCTATATCACCTTATCAAGATCGAATTCGTGTACTACTTCTACAGCGCCTTTAAGGCGGCCAGTTATTACTTGCCGCGCTGGGAGTGGTATTGGCTGTTTTGTGTGATGACCGGATTGATGATCAGTCTGCCCTGGTGGCAGTTTCTGAAGGCCCGACGAGGAGTGAAACCATGAATCGCAGGGAGTTTCTCGAATGTGCCGCTGTAATGGTGGGCGGGCTGTCGCTGCATCAAGTGGGCTTCAGTCTGTCGCAGGAGCAGCGGGTTTATCTGGCCACAGCGCCGTCGTATATCGCCAGAAAACCAGCGTATTTGAATGTTGCCCAGAAGAAAACGCTGGCCATGTTGACTGAAACGATTATGCCGCGCACGGATACACCGGGTGCTATCGACGCGGGAGTGCCACGCTTTGTAGAACTGATGGTGTTCGAATGGTTGACCGACGAAGAACGGTCGCTGTTCGTCGGCGGACTGAATGCGCTGATGAGCGAGACCGAAGCCACGCATCAAAAGCCTTACGAGCAACTAGCCGAAAAGCAACGCGTGGCGATTCTGGAAGATCTGGAAAAGGCCGCCGGCGATTCCGCCTGGTATGACATTGGCAGCGCCGCAATGCGTGATTTTATCAGTGATGCCCCTTTTGTCTGTCAGCTGAAAGAACTCACGATCTGGGGCTTTTTTACTTCCGAAGTGGGTAGCAAGCAGGTGCTGCGTTATGAGGCGATGCCGATGAAGTTCGATGGGCACCGTTCCCTCGATGAAGACGACAGCAGCTGGGCGACGCCGTTCATATAGGAAGACAATATGCTTCACACTGCCAATTATGATTTCGACGCAATTGTTGTGGGCTCAGGTATCACCGGTGGCTGGGCGGCGAAAGAGCTGACCGAAAAAGGTCTGAAGGTACTTGTTCTGGAGCGCGGAAAAGATCTTCAGCACAGCGTGGACTATCTCGGCGAACACGCGCCGGACTGGAAGTTGCCATATCAGGGTAAAAGACCGCGAGAGCTCTACCGCGAAGAGTATCCGGTGCAAAGCAAGAGCTATGCATTTAGCGAGGCAACGCGCCATTTCTTCAACAATGACAAGGAAAACCCCTACGTTCGCGATGAGGATAAACCCTTCGATTGGATTCGCGCCAATGTGGTGGGGGGGCGTTCACTGTTATGGGGGCGGCAGACTTATCGCTGGAGCGAACAGGATTTTCAGGCAAACGCCCAGGATGGTCATGGCATTCCCTGGCCAATTGGCTACAGCGATCTGGCGCCCTGGTATAGCTATGTAGAGAAGTTTATCGGTGTGAGCGGTGAGGCTTTGGGATTGGATGAGCTCCCCGATAGTGAGTTTTTGCCGCCAATGGGTATGCATAAAATTGAGGAGACTATTAAAGGGCGACTTAAAAACAAGGCGCCAGACCTCAAAATGACTATGGGGCGGGTGGCCATTCTGACCGAGGATCACAACGGTCGGGCGGCCTGTCATTACTGCGGACCCTGCCATCGCGGTTGCTCTACCGGCAGTTATTTCAGTTCTCAGAGTTCAACGCTGCCGGCTGCGAGAGCCACGGGCAACCTGACCTTGCGTCCTAACTCTGTTGTGGAAAAGCTAATCTTTGATCCGGCGACCAAGAAGATCAGCGAAGTACGCGTTATTGATAGCCAGAGCGGAGAGCGCCACGCCTTTCGTGCGCGTATTGTGTTTTGCTGTGCATCAACGGTGGGCTCAACGCAATTGTTACTGCAGTCAGCGTCAGAACACTTTCCCCATGGCCTGGGTAATCGCAGCGGCGCGCTGGGTCATTACCTGATGGACCACGCACTGGGAATGGCAGCGCTGGGTTTTTTCCTCGACGATATGGACAGCTATTATTTCGGCAATCGCCCGAATGGCACGTATATCCCACGTTTTCGCAACCTCGCTGGTAAACCCGCCAGCGACGATTTCCTGAGAGGCTACGGATTCCAGGCCAATGTGATTCGCATGGACTGGCGGACCGGGTTCAACCAGAAAGGTTTTGGTGCTGGTCTTAAAGATTCATTGCGCAAGCCGGGACCGTGGGTATGGGCACTATCGGCCTTTGCCGAATGTCTGCCGGACAGCCGCAATCGTTTGTATTTGCATCCCACGAAAAAAGATCGCTTCGGCATTCCTCAAGTTGCCTTTGATGCAGCTTGGCGCGACAACGAGCATAGATTATGGGGTGATGCGGTCTCTCAGGCTGATCGGATCATGAAGGCCGCAGGCGCCGTGTTTAGTATTAAGCAGGAATCCATTGAGGCACCCATGGGGGCCGGCATTCACGAGATGGGTACTGCGCGAATGGGGAACGACCCGCAGCAGGCTGTGCTGAATGCCTACAACCAGGTGCACGATGTTCCGAACCTGTTTGTGACGGACGGCGCCTGCATGACCTCGTCGTCGTGTGTTAATCCATCACTGACTTATATGGCGCTTACCGCGCGCGCGTGTGATTACGCGGTAAAACAAATGCAGGCTGGTCTTGTCTAGCGCGTGATTAAAAGGGGAAGGAAACAAGCAATGAAAACCTGGCTTAAACGTATTTTATTGAGCTTGATGGTCTTGGTCGTCGGCGCAGTGGGCTATGGCTATTACCAGCTAAAATCGGTCGGTCTCATACCGCGCAAGGATTATGACACCGTTGCGCCGGTACTACCGGAATTCAAAAAGCCCGCCGTGCTGGTATTCACCAAAACCAACGGGTTTATTCATAAAGATGCTATTCCCGTTGCAAAGCAGGTCTTCAAGTCGTTGATCGAGCAGCAGGGCTGGCAAGCCTACCTGACTGATAACGCTGCAGTGCACTCGCCTGAACTGCTGAAGCGATTCGATTTTATTATCTGGAATAATGTGTCTGGCGATGTACTGACCGCTGAGCAGCGAACAGCCATGAAAACTTGGATTGAAAATGGCGGTGGCTGGCTGGGTGTGCATGCCTCCGGCGGCGATTTTTCCTATGACTGGGAATGGTATGTACAGACCCTGATAGGTGCCCAGTTTATAGGCCACACCATGGATCCGCAGTTTCAGAACGCCGATGTTATTGCCGCCGACCCCTCCCTGCTGATTACTGCTCATCTGCCCAAGCCCTGGAGGGTAAAGCAGGAAGAGTGGTACGCCTTTGACCAGAACGTTCGTGATAAGGGCTATGAGGTTCTGTTGACCCTGGATGAATATAGCTATCACACAGCGGGTGAAACCTGGCTGGGCAATGACAGTATGCCGGGTGAGCACCCTATTGCGTGGCGTCATACCGTGGGCAAGGGTCGCGTGTTCTACAGTGCCATCGGGCACCAACCGGCCACGTATGAATATCTGGAATATCAAGCCTTTCTGCGTAAGGCAATGCACTGGGTCAGGGGGCGCGACGGTGACCAATAAGCGCAAAATCCGCATGGGTATGGTGGGTGGCGGTCCCGGCTCGATGATCGGTCCCATTCACCGTATGGCTGCTGCCCTTGATGGTGAGATTGAGCTGGTGTGCGGTGTGTTTTCCAGCGACCCGGAAACGTCGCGAAGGGCAGCTGCACAGTGCTATCTGCCAGCCGACCGCTGCTATGACAATTTCCGAAGCATGATGGAATCAGAGGCGCGTTTGCCAGAAGGCGAACGGATGGATTTTGTCGCGGTGGTTACGCCGAATCATCTGCACTTTCCGGTGGCCGAGGCGGCACTGAAATGCGGTTTCCATGTGCTGAGTGACAAGCCGGCGACACTGAATTTGGATGAGGTGCTGGCGTTGCACTCGCTGGTGAAGGACAGCGGCTTGTTGTATGGGCTTACCCATACCTACGCTGGGTATCCGATGATCAAGCAGGCCCGCGAAATGGTAGCTGCGGGCACCCTTGGGAGAGTCAGGAAAGTCCTGGTGGAATATCCCCAGGGCTGGCTGTCTGAAGCGGGGATTGAGAACAGCAGTAAACAGGCGCAGTGGCGTCTCGATCCGACGCGAGCCGGTATCAGTAGTTGCGTGGGGGATATTGGCTCCCACGCGGCCCACATTTGCGAGTACGTCACGAGTAGTGCGATCTCCGCTATCTGTGCCGATCTGGGCAGTGTTGTGGCTGGCCGTAGCATGGACGATGACGCCACCATCATTCTGCGTTTTGACAACGGCGCGCGCGGGGTGTTGATTGCCAGTCAGATCTGCGCGGGTGAAGAAAACACGCTCAAACTGCGGGTATACGGCGAGCGCGGCGGTCTGGAATGGTCGCACGCTGATCCAAACTCGCTGTTGCACAAACCGTTGGAGCGGCCTGTGCAGATCCTGCGTGCCGGCGGCCCCGGGTTAAGCAACGCTGCGCAGGCCAACTGCCGGACCCCGGGCGGTCACCCGGAAGGCTATCTGGAAGCTTTTGCCAATCATTATCGAAATTTCGCCGGCCAGGTACGTGCCCGCCTGCAAGGTCGGCCGGTCAGTGCGGTGGAAGCCGATGTGCCGGACATACACGACGCGCTGCGTGGTATGCGTTTTATTGAAGCCACCGTAGCTGCGTCGACCTCAAACCAGAAATGGGTGGAGCTTCAGCCGCTTTGCGCATTGCAAGGAGATCAATCATGAAAGGCCCTGCCATTTTTCTGGCGCAGTTTGTGGGCGACCAAGCCCCATTCAATTCACTCGATGGATTGTGTCATTGGGCGGCGGATCTGGGCTACAAGGGTATCCAGCTTCCTACCTTTGAGCGCGGTCTTATTGATCTGGAAACCGCAGCAGAGAGCCAGGACTACTGCGACGAGCTCAATGGTCGCGTGGCTGCCGCAGGGCTTGAAATTTCCGAACTGTCGACGCATTTGCAAGGACAGCTGGTGGCAGTGCATCCAGCGTACGATGAAATGATGGATGGTTTTGCGGTGCCTGCGGTTCGGGGTAATCCGGCGGCCCGCACTGCCTGGGCGATTGAGCAGCTTAAATTGGCGGCCAAGGCTAGCCAGAGGCTGGGTTTGACTGCCCATGCCACATTTTCCGGAGCACTGCTGTGGCATACCTTTTACCCTTGGCCGCAGCGTCCGCCGGGATTGGTGGAGACCGGATTCGCCGAGCTGGCAACGCGTTGGCGCCCCATATTAGACGCCTTCGATGAGGCGGGCGTTGATTGCTGCTTCGAAATCCACCCTGGCGAAGACCTGCACGATGGCGCCAGCTTTGAGCGCTTTCTGGCGGCCGTAGATCATCATCCACGTGCGAATATTCTCTATGACCCCAGCCATTTGATTTTACAGCAGCTGGATTATCTGGCCTTTATCGACCTATACCACGATCGCATCAAAGCCTTTCACGTAAAAGATGCGGAGTTTCGACCCAATGGCCGCAGTGGTGTTTACGGCGGTTTTGAGGGGTGGGTCGATCGTCCAGGTCGTTTTCGGTCTCTGGGCGATGGCCAGATTAACTTTGGCGCAATCTTCAGCAAGTTTGCACAGTACGGTTATGAGGGGTGGGCCGTACTGGAGTGGGAATGCTGCCTTAAGCACCCGGAAGACGGTGCGCGCGAAGGAGCTCCCTTTATTCGCGACCATATGATCCGGTTAACCGATCGAGCTTTTGATGATTTCGCCGCGGTGGATTCCGATGAGGCCTTCAATAAGAGATTGCTGGGTCTCGTCGATTGAGCGCGTTGCAAAAATAACATAACAGTGAGGCAGAACGAGCCATGGTAGAAAATCTGGATAAAAAGCGACTATTTCTCGTGGGCAATCTGTCCATCTTCATGATTGGGCTTGGCTTTGCCGTGCGTGCAAGCATTGCCTCGGATATACAGGGAGATATCTTTAACGAGCTGGATCTGGCGCGATCGGCTGGGCTCGTTGGTGAGGTGTTGGGTGCAACCTTCATAGGGTTTGCGCTAACGCTGCTGTTTGGCAGTGCGCTGGTGGACAAGGTGGGCATGCGCGCCATGCTGCTGTTTTCTGCTGTGGGCTACATTGTTGGTAGCGTGCTGGTTGTCGCAGCGTCTTTCATGCCCGTTTCATCCCTCAGTTATTGGCTGATCTTTGTGGGCTTTCTGCTCACTGGTTTGGGTTGGGGCGCCGTAGAAGCTGCCAGCAATCCGATGATTACGGCGGTTTACCCCGAGGAGAAAACGCATCGTCTGAATATCTTGCATGCTTGGTGGCCTGCCGGAATTGTCGTCGGCGGCATTGCCGGGCTTGGCTTTTCCGCGCTGAATTTGCCTTGGCAAACCAACCTGCTGATGTTGATTGTGCCGGGCGCTGTGCTGGCTTACCTTACTTTTTCAACCGTTTTTCCGGTTACTGAGCGGGTGCAGTCAGGCGTGTCCTACGGCGATATGTTCAAGGAGTTGTTTCGTGCGCCGAGCTATTTCATCTGGTTTTTTGCGATGATGATCACTGCCGCTGCTGAACTGGCGCCGGGTCAATGGGTGGATCTGGCGTTGACCCATGTGGTGGGTATGCAGGGTATTCTGGTGCTGATTTACGTGAGCATGCTGATGTTTGTCATGCGTCATTTTGCTGGTGCCATTGCCAAGCGAATTTCGTCTGTCGGGTTACTGTTTGTAGGGTGTATTTTTGCAGCCACCGGTCTGTACGGTCTGAGCCTTTCTACGTCACCGCTGGCTGCCTTTGCCTCCGCCACACTATGGGGCATCGGCGTCTGTTATTTCTGGCCCACCATGCTGTCGGTAGTGAGCGAGCGATACCCTCGCGGTGGTGCGTTGTTTCTCGGACTGACAGGATTTGCTGGTGGGTTATCTATCCAGTTTGTCCTGCCGCAGATGGGTGCGATTTTTGACGCTGCGAAATTGGAAGCTGCCGGTGGTGTGGAACGTCTTGCCACACTCAGTGGGGAACAGATGGACGCCGTATTGCGCTATGCATCGGTGGAATCTTTTCAGGCGGTCGCCTTGCTACCATTGATCCTTTTGCCGGTATTTGGCGCAATCTGGTTGCGCGATCGGTCCCGTGGTGTAGCATCTACTGCCATTGAATCGCAGTAAGCCGTTGCGCTCGTAACGAGGATTTTCATGGTTACCATCAAAGACGTTGCGAAATTGGCCGGCGTATCTATCGCAACGGTGTCGCGCACATTGGCTGAGCCACATAAGGTGTCGGAGAAAACCCGCGACAAGGTGATGGAGGCCGTTGCCTCCAGTGGTTATGTCACCAATACCCTGGCGCGAAATTTTCGTCGCCGCCGCAGTAACACCGTGGTGGTGTTGGTGCCAGATATTGCCAATCCCTTTTTTGCCAATATTATTCAGGGCATTGAGCGGGTTGCGAGCCGGAGTCAGTACCGGATTCTGTTGGGCGATACCCAGGGCAACGAGAGTAGCGAGCACGCCTACGCTGAACTGGTGTCGCAGCGGCAGGCCGACGGTGTGATCTGCTTGGGGCGCAATATTCCCTTTCCCTATCGCAAGGGGCGAAAAACCCTCGACCCCGACTGGCCGCCATTTGCCATGGCTTGTGAGTATCACGGCGAAATTCCTGTGCCGACGGTCTGTATTGACAATGTCGCTGCGGCTGCAGAAGCAATTAATCATCTCATCGAGCTTGGGCACCGCGACATTGCGTTTATCAATGGTCCGGCGGATTCCCCTTTGTGTGACGACCGCATGCTGGGATTCCGACAGGCGATGCAGGCGGCGCAGCTTCCGGTCAACAGTCGCTGGCTGAAAAGCGGAGATTTTACCTTGGCGTCGGGTTATCGCTGCATGGAGGAACTCTTGACGCTGTCACGTCGTCCTACCGCGCTGTTTTGTGCTAACGACGAAATGGCGATTGGAGCCATGCAGGCGTGTCGGGATGCCGAACTAAGTTTGCCTGAGGACATGTCTGTAGTCGGGTTTGATGATATTGCCTTTGCGGCGTATTCCCACCCCCGGCTGACCACTGTAAATCAGCCGCGCAACCGGATTGGCGAACAGGTGATGAAGATGATGCTGGCGATGCTGGCGGGTGAGAACCCCACTGAGTCTAGGCTGGTGTTGCCACATGAATTAGTTGTTAGGGAGTCGACGTGCGCGGTGTAACACCGGCCACTAGACTACCGTCCCGTCACCCCCTCAGGAGTCTTGACATAATCCCGTGTGCGCATCGCGTGGCTCAGTCTTGCTGGCCGTAGCTTCCGAACTTTTCCAGTACTTCCCGCATTTCCCTGTCAGTCAGTAGCTGTGGTTCGCCGATAGCAAGACATTGGTAGTAGCCTGCCGCAAGGTCTTCCACCTGAATCGCCAGATCCAGCGCCGCATGGGGCGTGGCGGCATACGCGATCTGACCGTGGTTGGCCATCAGGCAGGCGCTGCGGTTGCGCAGCGCTTCTACAACCAGTGTCGCCAGTGTGTCGGTACCAAAGGTGGCGTAGTCGGCGCATTCTATGGAGTCGCCGCCAGCAACGGCAACCATATAGTGATAGGCGGGAATGCCTTTGCGCAGGGCGGCAAGGGTGGTCGCAAAACGTGAGTGACAGTGCACGATGGCGCCGGCATCTGGGTAGTGGCGATAGATGGCGTTATGCATATGCCACTCGCTCGAGGGCTTCAACTGACCTGCAGGCGTGTTGCCACTATCATCGACAAAAACCAGATCGTCTGAGGTGGCGTTAGCGCAGGCTTGGCCCGTGGGGGAAATCAACATGCCACCAGCGACGCGAACAGAGGCATTGCCGGTACTGCCCGGGCTAAGCCGGGCAGTACCGAGATCGTGCAAGGCGTGACACAGGGCTACTCGCTCGGCGTTGAAGTCCTGTATCGGCTCCATATTACTGGGCGCCGTAGCGCAGGGCCTCAATGCGTTTTTCCAGCGGTGGGTGGCTGCTGAAAAGCTCAGCCAGCGATTGACCCTTGGCCTTGCGGATACCAAAGGCGGTCAGTTCGCCAGGCATATCACCGGGGTCAACGCCCTGTTCGGCTTGCAAGCGCTGCAGGGCGGCAATCATTGATTGCCGATCGGCCAGTGTGGCGCCTGCGTGATCCGCGCGAAACTCGCGCCAGCGCGAGAACCACATCACGATGGCGGAGGCCAGTATGGCCAGCAACATCTCGGTGATCATCACGACAATATAATAGCCAAAGCTGTAGCCGCGCTCGGTTTTAAATACGACCCGGTCGATGGTGTGGCCGATGACGCGAGCAAAGAACATCACGAAGGTATTCACGACACCCTGAATGAGCGTAAGGGTCACCATATCGCCGTTGGTTACGTGGCCAATCTCGTGGGCGAGCACCGCTTTTACTTCCTCGGGACGGAAGCGTTGCAGGAGCCCGGCAGACACTGCGACCAGTGCATCGTTGCGGTTCCAGCCAGTGGCAAAGGCGTTGGAGCTGTGGGAGGGAAAGATGCCCACTTCCGGCATTTTAATGCCGGCTTTGTCTGACAGCTCTTGAACCGTTTGTATCAGCCAGCGCTCTTCGCGGTTGCGCGGCTCTGTGATGATCTGGGTGCCGGTGCTGCGTTTAGCCATCCATTTGGACAGGAAAAGCGAAATGAGTGAGCCTGACATGCCAAAGATGCCGCAGAACACCAGTAAGGCGGTCATGTTGAGATCCACCCCGTTGGCTTGCAGGTAGCCGGAGAACCCCAGAAGGTTCATAACCGTGCTTGCAACAATCAGGATGGCAAAGTTGGTGACGAGAAAGAGGGCGATTCTGAGCATCGACGTGATTCCGTTAGCCTTGTTCGGCTGATATATGGGGGCGATCAGTGGTGGTTTCAAGCGGCGCCTGGTCGTCCTCCACCATTGGCAGCGGGATGTCTGACGCTTCAACCTGTGGATTACCGAAGTCGTCCACCTCGCATTCGAGATAGTGGGCGCGCAATTCCATGTCCTTGGAGCTGAGTTCAAATACCATATTAATAGCATCGACCTTGTCGGCGCAGCGAAATACGACGCGCCGGTCCCTGCCGTCTGTCCATTCCTTTTGCTTGTTCAGATAGTGGCCGTGCTGGTTTTGAATCACAAAGGTTTTAGGCATAGCGGTTAGGTTGAGTCCTCATGGTTACAGGTTAACGTAGAGAGATGTCAATTCGCGTATTGTCTCTGAAAATAGCGCTGCAGGTAAGTATTACTCATCCAGCAGGATATCTTTGGCTAGGTTGATCTGTGACGCCAGATAGTCGTTGCCGCCGCGATCCGGGTGCAGTTTCTGCATCAGGCTGCGATGGGCTTTGATAATGGCATCGCGATCGGCGTCCTCGGTCAAACCGAGGACCGCCAGTGCCTGCGCGCGTGTCATGCTGCTGCCGGCATTTGATTGATTGGACTGGGATTGGTTCCAGTTGTCGCCAAATCGGTATTTGAAATAAGCATTGAGCAGATTAATGCTGTCTTGGTCGTTCTCGCAGCTCAGGTAAAGTTGTTGCAGCTCTTCCTGCGATAAGGCATCCAGTGTTTTGCCGGCAAAGTTGCCCTGCTTAACGGTGCCGCTGAGGCGGTTGCTGTCGTGATCCATACGCATCTGCAGCCAGTCAGTTTCTACTTCTGAGGTGTTGCCGCCACTGGCACCTTGCCCTGCAGCGCTGGCTTTGCGTTGATGTTGTATGAAAGGAATCATCCGAATCAGTAGAGGAAAGGCCTGGCGTACGAAGGGCAGCAGCGCGCCGATGAGCGCGCCAATCCAGTGGACCCGGCCGGTTAGAGCCAGTAGCACCAGCGCGCCGGCCAGTACGGTTACGGTCAGGGTGAAATAGTATTTGCGGCGATCGGCGGGCGGCTTGCTGTTGGTTCGGCGCACCACGGTAATAATCGCAAACAGTACCGCACCGGCCAATAATAATCGCAATAACACTACAGCTGCTCCAGTAAATGTCTGGCGGCATTATCCTGTAATTTGCGCAGGGCATCCACGCCGCCGCTGGCATAGCTTGCGACAGCGCGTAGCAAATCCCGCAATTGGGCGGCGCTGGCCGCATCAAAGCGCGCATAAGCGCCACCGCTGAGCTTGGCCAGGCGTTTGAAAACGCGGGTGACATCGCCGTCACTGCCTTCCTGAAAAAGAAACAGGGGTAGCTGACGCAGGCCGCACTCGCCGGCGAGACCGCACAGAGCGTCGACGGACTCTTCCACGGCGTCGCCGATAAAAATCACCGCCTTGAGCTTTTCCTGCTGGTGTTCAGCGAGGCAGTGACGCAAGAGGGTATGAATCTGGGTATAGCCTGCAGCGCAGCGTACGCTGACCATTTCGTCGTGTAACTGGCCGGGGGAACGGCCCCAGGGGCTGGCATGGAATTGTCCGAGCCCTCGGTAGTAACACAGTTGAATGCTCAGGCCACCCAGCGTTTTGCTGGCGTCGAACATTTCGCCGTGCAGGGCCCGTGCCTGATCCCAGGTGGGCTGGCGGCTGGCGGTGGCATCGAGTGCAAACACTAGTCTGCAGCCGCTAACATCGCGTTTTGCGGGCAGTTTCTCGGCTTTATCGAGAAATGACGCAATGGCTTGGCTGGATGAGCGTTTTTCGGGGAAACTCTCGGTCACCGCATTCTCCTGTACCCTGCAAGCTGTGCTAAAGTCCGCTTAATTATACAGATAACACGAAAACTCCCTATGGAATCCACTCCTTCTTCGGTTATGGGCTGGCAGGATATTTCCTCAGCACACCGAGAACGCCTCTTCAAAACGCTCAGTGAGCAGCAAACTGGCGACAGCGACTGGGATCAGGTTTTTGCGCTGATGCGCCAGGGCCAGCGGGCTGCGGAGCAGGCGGATCTGGGCGATTTGGCAGATCAGTTCGCCGCCGGCCAGCATCTTGTGATCGATGAGCTCAAGAAAGGTGGCCGTTTTTACGAATGGGAGCTGCAGTTCATGCAGTTGGGCATGGCTACCGGTGCCTTGTCCCTGGTGTACGATCGAATAGCGGCTCACTACCGCCTGCTGGGCGCCTTTCTTGATGAGATGCGCCGTAACCTACTGGCACCGGTCGTGATCATGCTCGCGCTTATTGTGGGTATGCCAGCAACCAGTTTTGCACTGGGAGAGATCAGCCTCTATGCAGCACTGGGGAATTTTCTGTTGGCATTGCTGCCGGGGATTGTGCTGGTTTGTGTCGTGCCGCTGTCGCTGATGGCCTATCGCTCAGGTTGGGTGCCGGACGGGCTCAAGGGGCTGGTGTTTCGATTGCCGGGGATTGGTCGTTTACTGGCGCGCTACCAGACCTTTCATTTTCTGAGCCACCTCAATTTGTGTATAGCGGCTGGCTTTACCTTGCCTCAGGCTTTGAAGCACGCCGCGCGCCGGATGCCAGGAACCCCGATGAAAGCGCGTTTTCTGGGAGTGCATCACGCGGTGGAAGGTGGCGACAAATTGTCGGCTGCCCTGCAGAACAGCAAGATCCTGGACGGTGTTGCGGTGCCGGGGCTAGCCAGTACGGCGACTGCACTGGATGCCCAGATTGCACTGACTAAAGCGGTGTACGAGGACTGTGTTGCGCAGGCGGAATTCTGGTCGGGCGCGCTGCCTTGGCTGCTATTGGCACTGGCGCCTTACGTCGTGCTGATTAATGCCGTGTCGTTGTAGAAGGCGCCAGAACCCTTTTCTTGCCACTCAGTTCGGCCATTTGATCCAGGTAATGCTTGCGCGCCAGCAATTCCGTCTCAATCTTGCGCCGTTCCCGAGCGCTTTCCCACTCATCGTTCTTTAATAGATCCAATAGCTTGCGGCTGCACAGCGCCTTTACATTCAAATCTTTTTCCTGGGTTTTCATAAGTCTCTACCTTGTTCTTGTCTGCCTTTGTAGTGACGTGTATTTTGCGTGCTTTAAATGACACCCAAATGACAGGGTGAGTTCCCATGTCGTCCGTGGTAAAACTGCCGCTCCCAAGCGTGAAATATTGCCTTGCGCGGGCATGAATATTTTATTTGCGTGTGTCGAAATATGCTGTACGATTCGCGCCCTTTTCCGGTACCCCTGATTGGCAGTGGCACCACCAACCTGGCTAAAGCGGGGTTTATGCAAATGGAGCAAACGGTTCTTCCTGAAAGCAACTGGCAGCGAATTCGCGATTTTGCCGCAGACAAGCAAACACCTTGTCTGGTGGTGGATCGCGATATAATTCGTGGAAAGTTCCAGGAATTGCGGGAGGTGTTCCCTTACGCGTCTGTTTATTACGCAATGAAGGCGAACCCGGACCAGGCTGTTCTCCGTTGCCTGGAAGAGATGGGCTCCAATTTTGATATTGCCTCTGTCTATGAGCTGGACAAGCTGCTGGATCTGGATGTCAGTCCGGATCGCATGAGTTACGGAAACACGATCAAGAAGGCCCGCGAGATTGAATATGCCTATAACAAGGGTATTCGTATGTTCGCTACCGACAGCGAGTCGGATCTGCGCAACATTGCCAAATACGCGCCGGGCAGCAAGTTGTATGTGCGTATTCTGACTGAAGGGACCGAAACGGCCGACTGGCCTCTGTCGCGCAAGTTCGGCTGTCAGGCGGATATGGCTATTGAGCTGATTGTGCTGGCGAAGGAGCTGGGTCTGGATGCTTGTGGTATTTCTTTCCACGTGGGTTCCCAGCAGCGTGACATCGGTGCTTGGGATGCGGCCATTGCCAAAGTGCGCTTCATCTACGACCGCGTGGCTGAACACGGTATCAAACTGCGCCTGATCAATATGGGCGGCGGTCTGCCAGCGGTCTACAGTAACCGCAGTCACGATATCGAAGCTTACGGTACTGCGATTCGCCGTTTTCTGGATGAAGACTTCGGCGATGACCAGCCGGAGATCATCATCGAGCCCGGCCGCTCTCTGGTGGGTGAGAGCGGTGTGCTGATCAGTGAAGTGGTACTGGTTTCGCGCAAATCTCGCGATTCGCTTTACCGCTGGGTGTTTTTGGATGTAGGTCTGTTTGGCGGCTTGATCGAGTCTCTGGGCGAGTCCATCAAATATCCGGTGTACTGTGATAAAGCGGGTGTGTGTGGTGAAGAAGAGGAAGTCGTGCTGGCCGGGCCAACCTGCGACAGTATGGATATTCTCTATGAAGACCATCGCTATGCACTGCCGCAATCCCTCGAGGCAGGCGACCGGCTATACTGGTTGTCGACGGGTGCGTACACCACGAGCTACAGTTCAGTAGAATTCAACGGTTTCCCGCCGCTGAAAACCTACGTTATCTGATAACTATTGCGCCGGTGCGGTCGGCCTTTGTCCGATGTTGTCCTATCGGGAGAGGTCGGCTTTTGCCCCTTTAGCCATTCACTGCCAGCTTCTGTCCTGATAGTCGGCAGACGAGTTGGTCAATCAGCTCCCAAGGTTGCCCTGGCTGCTGGCCTTTAAAGGTCAAGTCTATTTTCTGGGCTAGTAGTAGCAGGCTAGCCAGTTCCCGTTCTTTGATTTTTGTCAGCGTCTGCTTGTACAGCGGTTTGCGTTTGTCCCAGACTCCGGCGCTATCCAACACCCGATCGATACCGGCGCCTTGGGCCAGCATTTGTGAGCAGCGGTGGAGCGTGCGCAATTCCCGGGTGATAGCGCCCATCATTGGAATGCCTTCGGCGCCTTCGGTGCGCAGTCCTGCCAACATTTTCAGGGCGGTGGTGGTTTGCCCCTGCAAAACACAGTCAATCAGTTTAAAGACATCGTAACGCGCACTGCTGGCCACCAACGCGTTTACCTCGTCGCCGCTGACTGCTTTGTCGCCCACGAGTATGCGCAGTTTTTCCAGCTCTTGGGCGGCGGCCAGCAGGTTTCCTTCGACCCGTTCAGCGAGCAGCGCAATGCCGGTGCGATCGATATTCAGACCAATCTGCTGGGCCCGTTGCTGTAACCATCGTGGCAGTTGGCTGCGGTCAATAGGCCAGATCTGAATCAGGGCGCCTTTGCTTTCAATGGCCTTCACCCACTTGCCGCGCAAGGCATTGCGATCGAGTTTGCCGGCAGAAATCATAAGCAGGGTATCGTCGCCAGCGGATTCGCAGAAGTCGACAACAGCCTGAGAGCCGTCTTTACCCAACTTCCCATTGAGTCGGAGGTCTAGGATTTTGCGATCACCAAACAGTGACATGGACTGACTTGCAGCGGTCAGGTGGCCCCAATTAAAACCGCTGTCGGCATCGAGTACTTCGCGCTCGATAAAACCTTGATCGCGTGCGGCGGCGCGTATTGCGTCTGCAGTTTCCTGTGCAAGCAGCGGTTCATCGCCGGTAATCAGGTACACCGGTAACAGCGGGGAGCTGAGGTGTTTAGAAAGTTGATCCGCTCTCAATTTCATGATGTTGCCTGTCCAGCCAGCGGGTGAGTTGCAGTGCGATCTGTCGGGCTGCCGCTTCCTCGAGCTCGCTAACCACAAGTTGTGACTCGGTGCCTGAGCCTACCGGGTTTTCCGGGTCGGTGAACAGTACGCGTTGTTCGCGGACGAGCTGGGATTGCAGAATATTGCCGTCGCTGTCGAGCAGCGAAAGCTCGGCGGTAATAATGAGCAGCCGCTCGGCCGTACGCACATCGCTGTCGAGGGTGAGTACCGTATCACTGCGCTCGACCTTGTCAACCACGAAGCGGTATTGAGCTTGCGCCGAGGCTTCGGCGGCCACCACATTGTGAATGGCCAGTTGTTGCTTGATGCGCCGTCGCAGCAGATTATCACTGTGGTTCTGCTGGATTAGAACCTGGTCGTGGTAGGCGCCCGCAGTCTGCTGCGTGCTGCGCAACTGAAAACCGCAACCGGCGATAATGAGAGCGATTGCAGTGATGAGCAGTGCGCGCAGGCTGCCCATTAGCCCACCACAATATTGACAAGTTTCTGAGGCACAACGATTTCCTTGCGGATTGTCTTGCCGTCGATAAAGCGCAGTACATTTTCGTTGCTACGGGCGATGTCTTTAATACTTTCTGCGTCGGCATCGGCGGCAACTTGAATTTTGCCGCGCACTTTGCCGTTGACCTGCACCACCATTTCAATCGAACTTTTGACCAGCGCGCTTTCGTCGACCTGAGGCCAGGGCGCGTCGATAACCGCCTCGCTGTGGCCTAAGTCTTGCCACAGGGCGTGGCAGATATGAGGCACGATAGGGGACAGCAGAACGACACAGGCTTCGAGGGCCTCGCGGGTCACAGCCGGATTTCCTTCAAACTTACCGATCTCGTTGAGCAGTTCCATTACCGCAGCGATTGCCGTGTTAAACGTGAGGCGCTCACTATAATCGTGGCTCACCTTGGCGATGGTTTCGTGTGTTTTGCGGCGCAGGTCGCGATCTGCATCATTCAGCAATTCGATGTTAAGTGCGGCTGTATCGCCACTCTCTACGTGTGCGTGAACCGCCTTCCACAGTCGACGCAAAAATCGGTTCGCGCCCTCCACGGCAGAATCAGACCACTCCAGGCTTTGCTCGGGTGGTGCCGCAAACATCATAAACAGGCGCACAGTGTCCGCACCGTACTGTTCAATCATAGCTTGCGGGTCAACGGTGTTGCCCTTGGATTTTGACATCTTGGCGCCATCTTTAAGCACCATGCCCTGACACAGCAGTTGTTTGAACGGCTCGTTGCTACTGAGCAGGCCTTCGTCGCGCATCAGTTTGTGGAAGAATCGCGCGTATAACAGGTGGAGTATGGCGTGCTCGATACCTCCTACGTACTGATCAACAGGCAACCAGTAATTAGCCTGCTCAGGGTCGAGCATGCCGTCGGTGAAGTCGGGGCAGGTGAAGCGGGCGTAGTACCAGGACGACTCCATAAAGGTGTCAAAGGTATCGGTTTCTCGTTCGACCGCTTTGCCGTTCAGCTCTTCCTTGCGCCACTGCGGATCGGCTTTAATGGGTGACTGAACCCCATCCATCTCTACATCTTCCGGCAATAGCACAGGCAGTTTGTCTGCCGGTACCGGAATCTCGCCGCCTTCGGGCAGGTTGAACATGGGGATTGGAGCGCCCCAATAGCGCTGCCGTGATACGCCCCAGTCGCGCAGGCGATAGTTGGTGGTTACCTTGCCGGCACCTTTGCCTTCCAATACGCCGGAGATCGCGTTAAAGGCGCCGTTGAAGTCGAGGTCGTCGAATTCGCCGGAATTCACCAGAACGCCTTTGTCTACGTAGGCTTCTTTGTCGAGATCGACAGAACCACCGTCAGCTGGTGCTATAACCTGTTTAATGGGCAGATTGTATTTGTGGGCAAATTCCCAGTCGCGCTGATCGTGGGCGGGTACGGCCATAACTGCGCCTGAACCGTAGTCCATCAGCACATAGTTTGCTACCCATACTGGCACGGGTTTGCCGGTCAGCGGGTGAATGGCATTGATGCCGGTGGCCAGCCCCCGCTTTTCCATTTTGGCCATGTCGGCCTCGGCGACGGAGCTGGTTTTGCAGGTTTTGATAAAGTCTGCAAGTTCCGGATTGTCGTTGGCCAGGGCAAGGCTTATGGGGTGTTCAGCGGCCAAACTCAGATAGGTGACCCCCATCAGCGTGTCGGGCCGGGTGGTGTAAACGTCAAAGCCATCAATGCCTGCAACCGCACTCTCTAAGGTGAAGTGCATCTCCACACCCTGCGAACGGCCAATCCAGTTGCGTTGCATGGTTTTGACCTGTTCTGGCCAGCCGTCCAGGCTGTCAAGGTCGTCCAGTAGCTGGTCGGCGTATTCGGTGATGCGAATAAACCACTGGGGGATTTCCTTGCGCTCTACGGCGGTATCGCAGCGCCAGCAGCAACCGTCGATGACCTGTTCGTTGGCCAGAACCGTTTCATCCACCGGACACCAGTTAACCGCTGACGTCTTCTTGTAGACTAGGCCCTTTTCGTAAAGGCGGGTGAAGAACCACTGTTCCCAGCGGTAATATTCCGGGGTGCAGGTCGCCAACTCCCGATTCCAGTCGTAGGCAAAACCCAGCGCCTGTAGCTGTTCACGCATGTAGCGAATGTTTTCATGGGTCCACTTGGCTGGCGCTGTCTTGTTTTTGACGGCAGCGTTTTCGGCAGGCAATCCGAATGCGTCCCAACCCATGGGCTGTAGCACGTTCTTGCCCAGCATACGCTGGTAACGAGAGATCACATCGCCAATGGTGTAATTGCGCACGTGGCCCATATGCAGCTTTCCGCTGGGATAGGGGAACATGCTCAGGCAGTAGTATTTTTCGCGGCTTGGATCGCTCTGAACGGCAAAGCTCTGTTGGTCTTGCCAGTACTGCTGTACGGCTTTTTCGATCTGGTCGGCGTTGTAGTGTGTATTCATTGAATTTCGGTCAAGGGCTCTGGCGGCGTGGACGCTAAGGGCGCGCATTTTACCAGCTATGCACCCCGAGTGCTAAAGCCCGCGCGATTTGCTGGCGGATTTATTGTTGTTGGCTTTGTTGGCGGCGGGCTTGCGGGTAAACGCGGCCAATGCTGCCAAGCCAAAACACAGCAGCCACGTGGGCCAGGAGCCAGCAACCAGGAAGGGCGTATTACCGCTGCGTCCGCGTACGGTGGTGCTTAGTACGCCAGCCTCAAAGGCAGGAATTCTGGCGCTTACCTTACCATGGGCGTCGACGACCGCCGTGGTACCGGTGCCGGTGGCGCGTATCAGTTCGCGACCAGTTTCCAGGGCGCGCATCCGCGCCATCTGGAAGTGCTGCTTGGGTCCGATAGAGCGGCCAAACCAGGCATCATTGGATACAGTGAGTAGTAACTCGGCACCATTCATCTGCTTAACCAGAAAATCCGGGTATACCACTTCGTAGCAGATATAGGGTGCCACGCTGTGGTCTTTGATCTGCAGTGGTTTTTGCTGGGGCGGGCCTTCGGTAAAGCTCGACATTGGCAGATTGAAAAATCGGATCAGCCCGCGCAGCCAGCTCTCGAGCGGCACGTATTCACCAAAGGGGACTAGCCGTTGTTTGGCGTATACACCGGTGCCTCCGGTTAGTACTACCAGCGCGTTGTAAACGCCCTCGGGCGTGCGCAGCGGAATACCGGTGACCAAGGCAGTGTTGGATTGCTCGGCCATTTGGGCCACGAGGTCGAGATAATCTTTGGCGACGTGATAGTAGTTGGGTATCGCGGCCTCTGGCCAGATAACCACGTCGTGTTGGCCTAGCAGTGGTTGCGTCATTTGGTCGTAGAGCTTGAGTGTTGGCTTGTAGCTCTCAGGTAGCCATTTTTTGTCTTGGGTAATATTGGCCTGTACCGCTGCAATTTTAAGTTCGCGCCCGTTGGTTTGGGTCCACTCGACGGATTGTAGGGAGTAGCCCAATACCCAGAGCCCCGCGGCGCCAACTATCAGTACATAGCGGCGGTTCAATAGGGCCTGGCTCAGGCAGGCACCGGACAGGTACACCATCAAGCTTAATAGAAAAACGCCGCCAACCGGCGCCCAGCCTGCCAGTGGTGTGTCGATGTAGGCATAACCCAGATAGAGCCAAGGGAAGCCGGTAAGTAACCACACGCGAACCCATTCCGACAGCAACCACACGGCGGCAAAGCCAAGCATCCGTCCACCCATGCCATCGCGCAGCCAGCGGCAATATACCCAGGCGGCAAGGGCGGGAACCGCGCCGAGAAACAGGCAAAACAGCGCAGTGAAAATGCCTGCCAGCGGCGCGGAGGTGAACCCGTAATCGTGAATGGAGATATACACCCACGACACGCCGCTCCCGAACAGGCCGACGCCATAGGCCCAGCCCAAAGCAAGCGCGCGGCGGGGTGTGGATTTTTCGAGTGCGAGGTTGAGCACTGCCACGGCCACGATACTCAGCGGCCACATGCCAAAGGGGGCGAACGAGAGCGTGACGGCAATGCCGCACAGAATCATTGCGACCAATGCGAGGGCAGTATGTGGTGTATTTTTGTGGTTCATTCGGTGCGCTTCACAGATTTGAGCTTATAGTAATTCAAGAACTGCATTGTCATCGATCAGAATCGCCATTTTGTGGCGACAAAAACAGGTGCGCATTAGGTTGGCGCTCAGGGTAGAGGATATTGAGTGGCTCGGGGATGCCGCGGTCATTGATGATGTGAGCGTGTCGGCGCTGTAATTCCCGGGCTTCACGCGCGCCGCAGGAGTGCGCAATAACTCCGACCTCTTGCATCAGATTGCTGGCGTAGTTGGCAACACGTATGGCTTTGTCCGCCGGCACCAGCCCTTGTTGCAGATCGGGGTTGTGTGTAGTGACGCCGGTTGGGCAGGTGTTTTTGTTGCACTGCAGGGCCTGTATGCAGCCCAGTGCAAACATGAAACCGCGTGCGGAGACGATAAAGTCGGCGCCGACACACAGTGCCCAGGCGACGTCGGCGGGATTGATCAGCTTGCCGGAGGCTATCACCCGAATCCGCTGGCGCAATTGCCACTCGCTCAGTTTGTCCACTACCAGCGGCAGGCTGCGTCGGATCGATAGACCAACGTAGTCCATCAGGCTCTGTGGTGCGGCGCCGGTACCGCCGTCGCCGCTGTCAATGGTGATGAAATCCGGAGCGCAGTCCAGTCCACGCTCGGTAATACGCTGGCACAGTTCGTCGAGCCACTCCATGTCGCCCATGACGGCCTTAAAGCCGGTGGGCTTTCCGGTAATATCGCGCACGCGAACAATCAGGTCGAGCAGCTCGTCGACATTTCGCGCTTCGATATGGCCGTTGGGGCTGATGGAATCTTGCCCTTCAGGGATGCCGCGAATGTTGGCGATTTCTGCGGTTACCTTGGCGCGCGGGAGAATGCCGCCTTTACCGGGTTTGGCCCCCTGGCTGAGCTTTATTTCAAACATGCGCACCGATTCATGGGCGGCTATCTGGCGCAGTTTTTCGTCGCTGAACAGGCCGTTGGCATCGCGTACGCCGTATTTAGCAGTGCCGATCTGGAAGACTAGGTCACAGCCGCCGCTGAGATGGTAGGGCGACAAGCCGCCCTCGCCGGTGTTGAGCCAGATTCCGGCCTGGGCGGCGCCATTCGACAGCGCGGTGACTGCGGGTACGGAAATGGCACCAAAGCTCATGCCGGAAATGTGGAAAAACTTGTCGGTGGTGTAAGGCTTGGGACAGTAGCCTTCGCCGACGGTAATGGCCGAGGCCGGCACAAAATCTTCGCGCAGGGTGGGGAAGGCGGCGTTGAGAAAAATGACGTCGTTGGCCTGATTCATCGGGTGGGTGGAGCCGAAAGCCACGGTGGTGTCGATATTTTTGGCGGCCCGGTACACCCATGCTCGCTGAGCGCGGTTGAATGGCAGTTCTTCCCGATCCATAGCAAAAAAATACTGCCGGAAGAATTCGCCCATGTGCTCAAACAGATAACGGAAACGACCGATCACGGGGTAATTGCGGCGAATGGCGTGCTGGGTCTGGCGCACGTCAACGATATAGAGATAGGCGATCAGTAGCAGACCGAACAGGAGCAGTATCAGAAAGACGACGACACTGAGTTCGATGAACTGTTGGGCAAAGCGGTGCAGGGAATCGTTCATAGGCTCCGACACATGATTGTCGTGTCAGAGCCTAGCATTAGTGAGACTACTGAACCAGCTCCTGCTGATCTACGTCGGCTTCTTCCAACAGGCGCATGCGCAGCAGGTGTATCTGCCGGTTGTCGGCATTGATTACCTTGAACTCGCAGCGGTCGATGGTAGTCACTTCATTGCGGCTGGGTAGGTGGCCCAGTTGCTGCAAAATGATACCGCCGATGGTGTCGAATTCTTCATCGCTGAACTCGGTTTTGAAGGTGTCGTTGAAATCGTCGATTGGGGTCAGCGCCTTGACGATAAAGTCGTTATCGGCAATCTTGCGGATAAAGGCGTCGTGATCTTCGTCGTATTCATCTTCAATTTCACCCACTATCTGTTCCAGCACATCCTCAATGGTGACCAGGCCGGCAACACCGCCGTACTCATCGATCACCACCGCCATATGGTTGCGCTTCTC
>NZ_JBFJTH010000029.1:0-30128 GCF_041625495.1 Litorivivens sp.
GGGTTTATCTCCAACCCCGGCGAAGCCAAGAATCTGGCAACCAACTGGTATCGGGCAAAAATGGCGCGGGCCATCTTCAACGGCATCGACAACCACTTCAAGCGCAGCCCACCGCCCGACACCTACCTCGCGGCCCTCAAGCGCGGCGAGATTAAACCCCGGGAGTACACAATCAGCAGTGGTGATACACTGTCAGAGATTGCTGCCCGTTTCGATGTCACCGTGACGCAGCTGCAGCGTGAAAACAAACTCGCCCACACCCAGATACGGGTGGGCCAGACACTGAAAATTCCCGAATCCTGATACTGTTCTAATGCCCCGAATTCAATTGCTCAACCCCCGGCTCGCCAACCAGATCGCTGCCGGGGAGGTGGTCGAACGCCCCGCCTCCGTCGTCAAGGAACTTCTGGAAAACAGTCTGGACGCCGGCGCCAGTCGTATTGATCTGGAGGTGGAGGCCGGCGGCGTAAAGCTGATCCGTATCCGCGACAACGGCGGCGGCATCGACAAAGACGACCTGCCCCTGGCTATGAGCCGCCATGCCACCAGCAAAATCCGCGACCTGGAAGACCTAGAAAAGGTTCTCAGCCTTGGTTTTCGCGGCGAGGCCTTGGCCAGTATCAGCTCGGTTGCCCGACTAACCCTGACCTCGGCCACCGACGAATCCAGCTCCGGCTGGCAGGTAAGCTGTGAAGGTCGCGAAATGCAGGCCACCGTGAAGCCCGCACCCCACCCCCGCGGCACCACTGTGGAAATGCGCGACCTGTTTTTTAACACACCCGCCCGTCGCAAATTTCTGCGCACCGAAAAAACCGAATTCGGCCATCTTGAAGAAGTGGTCAAGCGATTAGCCTTGAGCCGCTACGACGTGGCGTTCAACCTGCGCCATAACAGCCGTGTCGTGCACAGTCTGCCAGCGGCTACCAATCAACTGGAGCAGGAACGGCGGCTGAGCCGGGTATGCGGCCCGGCCTTTCTGGAAAATGCTCTCCATATCGAAACCGAAGCGGCTGGCCTGAAGCTGTGGGGCTGGGTGGCGCTGCCCACTTTTTCTCGCAGCCAGGCCGACATGCAGCACTTTTTCGTCAACGGCCGCATGATCAAGGACAAGCTGATCGCCCACGCGGTACGGCAAGCCTATCGGGATGTACTGTTCCACGGTCGCCATCCAGCGTTCGTTCTGTATCTGGAACTCGACCCTTCGATCGTCGACGTCAATGTGCATCCCACCAAGCATGAGGTTCGCTTCCGCGATGGCCGCACCGTGCACGACTTTATCTTCCGGAACTTGCATCGCCTGCTGGCCGAGGTGCGGCCAGAAGATCAGGTCAACAACGCGCGCCTGGAAACCCAGCAACAACCGGCAGAGATCGCACCGCAGCAGGCTCCTATTAGCTTTCGGCCATCGCAATACGAAAACAGAGTCAGCGAAAGCGATGTTCGCGAACAGCTACAGGGTTATACCGCACTACAATCGCGCGCTCCGACCGCAATGCCAGCCACAGTATCCAGCCAAGCGATGGCACCGCCGGCCGAGGACGAACAAATACCGCCGCTGGGTTACGCGCTCGCTCAACTCAAGGGCGTCTATATTCTTGCGGAAAACGAGCACGGCTTAGTCATGGTGGATATCCACGCCGCCCACGAGCGCATTACTTACGAGCGAATGAAAACCGCGCGCGACAATCAGGCCATTCGCAGCCAGCCACTACTGGTCCCGATGACCCTTGCCGTCAGCGAGCGCGAAGCGGCCTGTGCCGAACAGTCCAGTGAAATGTTCGGCCAGCTGGGCATGCGCGTGGAGCGGGCCGGGGAAGAGGCACTGGTCGTGCGCGAATTGCCTGTGATGTTGGCTAACAGCGACGTGGATCAATTGGTTCGCGACGTGCTCGCCGATTTCATGGAATACGGTAGCTCTGATCGGATGCTAGCCCATATCGATGAAATCCTGGCCACCATGGCCTGTCATGGCTCGGTACGCGCTAACCGCAAACTCACCATCCCGGAAATGAACGCCCTGCTGCGGGACATGGAAGCGACCGAACGCAGCGGCCAATGCAATCACGGCCGGCCAACCTGGGTGCAGGTATCACTGCCCGAACTCGACAAATGGTTTCTACGTGGCCGCTGAGGATTTACCCCCAGCCATTTTCTTGATGGGCCCCACCGCCTCCGGCAAAACCCGGCTGGCGTTTGAATTGTGTGACCACCTCAACGCGGAGATCATCAGCGTGGATTCTGCCCTGGTATACCGGGGCCTGAATATCGGCAGCGCCAAACCCACCGCGCAGGAACTGCAACGCTACCCCCATCGCCTGGTAGACATCCGCGACCCCGCCAACCCTTACACAGCGGCTGACTTTCGTCGCGATGCGCTGGCAGCGATGGCCGATATCACCGCACAGGGCAAGGTGCCCCTGCTGGTGGGTGGCACCATGCTGTATTTCAAGGCCTTGCTGGACGGACTGGTTGAACTGCCACCCATCGAGCCGACAATCCGCGCAAGCATCGAACGACAAGCAAAGACAAGCGGCTGGCCCGCGCTGCACGCCGAGCTGACACAATGCGACCCGGAGACTGCCGCCAACCTCCACCCCAATCACTCGCAACGCATCTGCCGGGCGCTGGAGGTATACCGCGGCACCGGGCGCCCCCTCAGTCACTGGCGACGCCAGCAGGCTGAGCAAGCGCTCCCTTACCGGCTATTGCAGCTAGCGGTGGCACCTGCGGAGCGGACCCTATTGCACCAGCGCATCGAGCAGCGCCTGACCACCATGTTTGCCAGCGGCTTTGTCGACGAGGTTCGGCAGCTTTATCAGCGCGGCGATCTCGACCGGAACCTTCCGGCCATTCGCGCTGTCGGATATCGGCAAGTCTGGGAATATCTCAGCGGTGAGATAAGCGAAAGCGACATGCAGACCAAAGCGCTGGCGGCCACCCGCCAACTTGCCAAGCGCCAGTTCACCTGGCTGCGCAAGTGGCCGGCGCTGCACTGGCTGCTGTGGAAAGATGCCGAAGAAAGCTTGTTGCCGGCGCTTTTTGAGAAGCTCAGCGATGTTGATTTTCCAGTGGATGGGCTATACTAGCCCTTAAACTTCAAGTAATTCCGTAACCCGGGTCTTATTTGATTCAGCTTGCGGGAGGCGTAGGCGTCCGAGAACTGCTTTTTAGGTCTCCATTCGGACATGCCACCGTCTGTCGCTTATTCTGGCCAATGGCCACTCAAGGAGGCTACACCATGTCAAAAGGGCATAGCTTACAAGACCCTTACCTTAATATTCTGCGTAAGGAACGAGTACCGGTATCCATTTACCTGGTAAACGGCATCAAGCTTCAAGGACAGATCGAGTCTTTCGACCAGTTTGTCGTGCTGCTTAAGAACACGGTCAGCCAAATGGTGTACAAGCACGCCATTTCCACCGTCGTGCCCTCGCGCGTCGTCCGGCTGCCAATGCAGCACCCGCCGGAAGACGATGAGAGCTGAGGCACCTGCTTTCTTTGGTTCTGACTGTACATTGCTGAACTCCTTTATCAGCCGCTGGCGCCGTTGGGCAGCTGGCGGCTGTGCTGTGGGAGAACCCCTTGCTATTTGAGCGTCCCGATACCGGTGAACGCGCAGTACTGGTGCACATTGAATTCAATGGGCTAACCGAGCGCGAAGATCCGGACGAATTCATGCAGCTGGTCACTTCGGCCGGCGGCGAACCCGTCTATTTCATGCGCGGCCAGCGCCCCATGCCTCACGCCAAAACCTTTGTCGGGTCTGGCAAGCTGGAAGAGATCCGGCAGGTTGTGGTGGAACACGAGGCCGAGCTGGTGCTATTCAACCACTCCCTGTCTCCCAGTCAGGAACGAAACCTGGAAAAGGTGCTGCAGTGCCGGGTGCTCGATCGCACCGGCCTGATTCTGGATATCTTTGCCCAGCGTGCGCGCACCCACGAAGGTAAATTGCAGGTGGAGCTGGCGCAGCTCGAACACATGTCCACCCGCCTGATTCGAGGCTGGACTCACCTTGAACGCCAGAAGGGCGGCATCGGCCTGCGCGGCCCCGGTGAAACCCAGCTGGAAAGTGACCGTCGCCTGCTGCGTGCACGCATCAAAAGCATCCAAGCGAGGCTGGAGAAAGTGCGCAAGCAGCGCGATCAGTCGCGGCGCGCCCGCAAGCGAGCCGAAATTCCCACACTGTCTTTTGTGGGCTACACCAACGCGGGCAAATCGACACTGTTCAACTCCCTGACCGAAGCGCGCGTCTACGCAGCCGATCAGCTATTTGCTACCCTCGACCCCACCCTGCGCCGCCTGCAGGTGGCAGACGTGGGGCCCGTGGTGCTGGCTGACACAGTTGGTTTTATTCGCCACCTGCCACACAAACTGGTCGAAGCCTTTCGGGCCACACTGGAAGAGGCCGTGAGTTCAGATTTGCTGGTGCACGTCATCGACTGCGCCGACGAAGAACGCGATGACCACTGCCGGCAGGTGCATGCCGTGTTGGCAGAAATTGGTGCCGACGAACTGCCCATGCTCGAGGTTTACAATAAAATTGACCTGATTGGGCAGGCGCCGCGTATAGACCGCGATGAGCAGGGCAGACCTTACCGGGTGTGGCTGTCTGCGCGCCGGGGCAAGGGCCTGGAGCTATTGATGGAAGCCCTGAGCGAACTGCTCGCCGGCGACGTGGTCGATACCGATGTGGTTTTGGCCCCGGAAAAATCGCGTCTACGCTCGCGCCTGTTCGCACTCGGCGGGGTACAGGAAGAAGAATACAACGAGCAGGGCAGCACCCTGCACATACGCATGCCAAAAGCCGACCTGATGCGAGTACTCGCCCAGGAAGGAGAAAAGCTGGAAAATCTGCAACCGCGCTGAGGTACGACCACCCCAGCAAAGTTTGATAGACTTCGAAGCGCTTTTTGGTGACGACATTTTAGATTGTTTAGGAGAAGGGCATGGCCTGGAATGAACCGGGTGGTAAAAATAACGACCCGTGGGGTGGCAACAATCAGGGGCCACCAGACCTCGACGAGGCTCTGAAGAAATTCAAAGAACAGCTCGGCGGCATCTTTGGCGGCGGCAGTGGCGGATCTGGAGGCCAAGGCACCGGCTTTAGCACGGGTTCAGCCGGTGCCATCCTGGCAATCGCTGCTTTCATCTGGGCGGTATTTGGTTTCTATCAAGTCGATGAACAGGAAAAGGCTGTGGTGCTGCGCCTTGGCGTTTACCACACCACCCATTCGGCCGGCTTGCACTGGAGCCCCCCGCTGATCGACATAGTGGAAAAGGTCAACGTCACCAAGGTTCGCCAGGCTGAACACCGCGCGTCGATGCTGACCGAAGACGAGAACATCGTCGATGTACCCATGTCGGTACAGTACACCGTATCGGACCCCGCACACTTCCTGCTGAAAGTGCGCAACCCCGAGCACAGCCTTGAACAGGCCATGGAAAGCGCACTGCGCCACGTGGTGGGTGGTTCGTCCATGGATGACGTCATTACCGCCGGCCGGGAAAAAATGGCCGTCGATGTGAAGCAGCGTCTTCAGAACTATCTCGACAACTACGAGACCGGCATTCTGGTATCGGAGGTAAACATCAAGGAATCCCGAGCACCGGCCCAGGTGCAGGACGCCTTTGACGACGTAACCCGTGCCAAGGAAGACAAATCACGATTGAAAAACGAAGCTGAAGCCTACGCCAACACCATCATCCCGGAAGCGCGCGGTGCCGCTCAGCGTCAGCTGGAGGAGGCCAACGCCTATCGCGATCAGGTGACCGCTCGCGCTGAGGGTGAGGCCGCACGCTTTACCAAGCTGCTGACGGAATACAAGAAGGCGCCGGAAGTTACCCGCCGCCGCCTCTACATCGATGCCATGCAAGACGTCTACAGCAACAGCACCAAAGTGATGGTTGACGTCAAAGGCGGCAACAACATGCTTTACCTGCCCCTGGATCGCATAGCTAATCGCAACGGCGGCAGCGGTAGCGGCAGCATCGACAATATCGATATTGAGGAGCTGACCAACCGCGTGGTCGATCAGCTGCGCCGCGAAACCCAGTCACGTCGTCGGGAGGGCCGTTGATCATGAATAACCGTGGATTAGGCATACTGATACTGGTTGGCCTCGCCGTCATGCTTGGCTTCCAGACCCTCTACGTGATCAAGGAAACCGAGCGCGGTGTACTGCTGAAGTTCGGTGAAGTGGCAGTGCCAGATATCGAGAAGGGCCTGCACTTCAAGGTTCCATTGATGCACGTGGTGCGCAAATTTGATCGCCGCATTCTCACCCTGGACTCCCAGCCCGAGCGCTTCCTCACCGTTGAGAAGAAACCGCTGGACGTGGATTTCTACGCCAAATGGCGGGTTATCGACACCTTCAAGTTTTACACCGCCACCAACGGCGAAGAGGCCCGGGCCCACCGCCTGCTGGCCCAGCGTATCAATGACGGACTGCGCAACCAGTTTGGTGAGCGCACGGTTCACGAAGTGGTATCCGGCGAGCGGGACCTGCTGATGGTGGAACTGACCCATAAACTGAACCAGATCGCCACTACCGAATTCGGTATCGAAGTGGTGGATATCCGGGTCAAGCGTATCGATCTACCAGAGCAGGTCAGCCAGTCGGTCTTCGACCGGATGAAGTCCGAACGCGAACGTGAAGCCCGCGAGCACCGCTCCACCGGTCGCGAGCAGGCAGAATTCATCCGCGCCGCTGCCGACCGCGAGCGCACGGTGATCGAGGCCAATGCCTACCGAGATGCCGAGCGCATTCGCGGTGACGGCGACGCCCGCGCTGCCGAAATTTACGCCCAGGCCTACTCACGCGACCCGGAGTTTTACAACTTCATGCGCAGTCTGGCGGCCTACAGGGATTCCTTCAAAGGCAAGGATGACATCCTGGTGGTAGATTCAGAGGGTGAATTCTTCAAATATCTGAACGAAGGCGTCAACAGCAAGCGCTAACATCGGCGCCGGATCATGTTACAATCGCGCAACCGGGCAGTGCTTACCGTTTTACGGTGAAGGGCTGCGCGGTTTTTTTGTGTTTGTGTGGAACGAAAGCATGTGGCAGGAGCTGGCAATTGCCTTCAGTCTGGTACTGGTTATAGAGGGCCTCATGCCCTTCATCAGCCCGGGCCAATGGCGCGCGGTCGTGCTCAACATTGCCCGCACCGACGACAAACAGATTCGCATAGTGGGGCTGGTCAGCATGCTGTCCGGTCTGGCCCTGCTGTATTGGGTACGATAGAGTAAAACGGAATCCCTATGACCATAGCCGACCGCTGGTTGCTGCCCGACGGGGTAGAGGAACTGCTGCCAAAAGATGCGGCCAAGGTTGAGCATCTGCGGCGCCAACTGCTGGATCTCTACCAGAGCTGGGGCTACGAACTGGTCATCCCACCCTTACTGGAATACACCGAATCACTGCTGGTGGGCCTTGGCAGCGACATTGATCTGCAAACCTTCAGGGTAACCGATCAACTCACTGGCCGCATGATGGGCCTGCGCGCTGACATCACACCGCAGGCGGCGCGTATCGACGCCCACAGCCTCGGTCGCGACGGTGTAACCCGGCTCTGTTATGCGGGCAGCGTACTGCATACCCGACCAAAATCACCGCTGGCCTCCCGCTCCCCCATTCAACTGGGAGCCGAGCTCTACGGTGACGCCAGCACCGACAGTGATCTGGAAATCATCAGCCTGATGCTGCAGACACTGACCGTTGCCGGCGTCCAGAACCTGACCCTGGATCTGGGCCACGTTGGTATTTACGCCGCCGTGGTATCCGGCCTCGATGAGGCCACTGAACAGCGCTACTTCTCCATCCTGCAACGCAAGGCCGCCGCAGAGCTGCAGGCACTGCTGGCAGAGCTTCCGTTAGACGACAGCATCAAGCAGGCGCTGGCTGTGCTCGCGGAATTGCACGGGGACGCCAGCATTCTGGCGCGCGGTCGCGAAGCCCTCAAGGCCTATCCGCGCGCCGTGGCCGCCATTGAAGCCGTCGACCAGCTGGCAGCCGATGTCCAGGCTCGCTTTCCCGGCGTTGCACTGTATTTTGATCTGGCCGAATTGCGCGGCTATCACTACCACACCGGCGCGGTGTTCTCTGCCCTGTCCAGCGATTGCGACCGGGCGCTGGCCTCGGGCGGGCGCTATGACGATATTGGCCGTGTCTTTGGCCGGGCGCGCCCGGCAACCGGGTTCAGCATTGACCTGAAAGCCCTGCTGGCCCTGCTGCCAGACTGCGAAGCAGGCTCCGCCATTCTTGCACCAAACAGCAAGAACCCGGATCTCTGGCACAAAGTACAGGCACTGCGCGCCAGTGGCGAACAGATAGTTTTTGCCCTACCGGGCGATACCCAGGTGCCGGCTTGCACACGCGAGTTGGTGTTCAAAGATGGCGACTGGCAAGTAGTGCCGCGCTGAGTGTTTTTCTGTAATTTTTTGAGATGGATTCAATGAACAAAAACGTCGTGGTGCTCGGTACCCAGTGGGGCGATGAGGGCAAGGGCAAGATTGTTGACCTGCTGACCGATCAGGCTGCCATCGTGGCTCGTTTTCAGGGTGGCCACAACGCCGGCCACACTCTGGTGATTGGTGGTGAAAAAACCGTACTGCACCTGATTCCCTCCGGCGTATTGCGCGAAGGTGTAACCTGCTTGATCGGTAACGGTGTCGTGCTGGCCCCCGATGCCCTGCTCAAAGAAATTGGTGAGTTGGAAGCCAAAAATGTACCGGTGCGTGAACGCCTGCGACTGAGCCCATCCTGCCCGTTGATTCTGCCCTACCACGTTGCGCTGGATAAGGCCCGCGAATTGGCCAAGGGCGAAGCCAAGATCGGCACTACCGGGCGCGGCATAGGCCCAGCCTATGAGGACAAGGTCGCTCGTCGCGGCCTGCGCTTGGGTGACCTTATGCATCCCGAGCGTTTTGCCACTAAGCTGCGCGAAGTCATGGATTATCACAACTTTGTGCTGACCAACTACTTCAAGGTTGAAGCCGTCGATTATCAAAAGACCCTCGACGACGCGCTGGAAATGGCCAAACAGTTGCTGCCCATGGTGGCAGACGTCACTAAACTACTGCACGACTATCGCCTGGACGATCAGAAAATCCTGTTTGAGGGCGCTCAAGGCTCGCTGCTGGATATCGATCACGGCACCTACCCGTTTGTGACCTCATCCAACACAACCGCCGGCGGCACCGCCACCGGTAGCGGCTTCGGCCCGTTGTATCTGGATTACGTACTGGGCATTACCAAAGCCTACACCACCCGTGTCGGCTCCGGCCCCTTCCCCACCGAGCTGTTCGACGATGTGGGCAAGCACCTGGCCGCCAAAGGCCACGAATTCGGTGCCACCACCGGTCGCGCCCGCCGCTGCGGCTGGTTTGACGCCGTTGCCCTACGTCAGTCGGTACTGATCAACAGCATTTCCGGTATCTGCCTGACCAAGCTTGATGTCCTCGACGGACTGGAAGTGGTGCGCGTTTGTACCGGCTACAAGAACGCTGCTGGCGACGTCATTCCCGCCCCCATCGACTGCGACGATTACAGCACTCTGGAACCCGTTTACGAAGAACTGCCCGGCTGGAGCGAAACCACATTGGGCGCCAAAACCTTGGAAGAGCTGCCGCAGAATGCGCGCGACTACATTCAGCGCATAGAAGAGCTCGTGGGTGTGCCCATCGATATCATTTCCACCGGCCCGGACCGTGTCGAGACCATCGTGCTGCGCCACCCCTTTGACTAAGTAGCACGCGCCGGGTGCACTGCATCCGGCGCACGGGCTTTCTGCAGCCGCCCCCCTTGCCCAATCCTGTTCACCGGCCTACCCTCTCTGCACCGATAACAATACCTGCTGCGGAGAACGCTAATGACACTACCCGACCCCATACTCGCCCCGGTAATGGCTCTCGTACTCTGGACCTGCTTTGTACTGGGCTGGATGGCGCTGACCCGCATTCCCTACCTACGGAAAAACCGGGTGCACCCGCAGAAAGGCGAGCGCACCGCGGAGCTGGCAGGGCTAATGCCCAAACAAATTCAGTGGAAGGCCGATAATTACAATCACTTGATGGAGCACCCGACCATCTTCTACGCCACCGCCTTTGTCTGGGCCTTTATTGGCAGCGCCGGCACCATCAACGTCACCCTGGCTTGGGTCTATGTAGGACTGCGCGTTGTGCATAGCCTGGTGCACGCAACGATCAACAAAGTCATGCTTCGACTGACACTGTTTGCGTTGAGTTCGGTGGTGCTGCTGATCATGGCGGTCAATGCCGCGGTGGTCGTGCTGTAATTAGCGCTACCGTGCAGAAGCGCCCGAACGTTAATCGGTTGGAAACATCGACAACCGCACTGAACACGAAGCTCGGTGGTCAGGACACCGGCGGCGCGGCAGAGTCCAATCGTTTGGCATCGAGGGCGTACTCTGCCATCGCACCGTAATCCGGCAGCTCAGTGTCGAGCACAATGCGACCTTTATCATCGCGTGCGTTCACGTTGAAATCTTCGCCATTATTGACTTGATAGAATTTCAGCACCGCATCGAAGGCAGCGCTGGCGAGGCAAGAAGGCGGCGTATCGGCCCTAAGGGTCACCACATAATCGCCGCCCAGAGAAGCGTTGCAGACTTCCCCCTGCAGCGGTGATGCTTTTGGACGCACTTTCAGAAACAGCTTGATACTCATGACAACCGCTCAGTCACTAACCGCTATAGCATAGCGCCTGGGCGTGGTCAGAAAATCCGTAATTTTCCCTACAGCTCCGAGAGTTCGAGCCAGCGCTCCATGGCCTCATCCAGCGCCTGTTGGCACTCGGTCATCCGCTGCCAATGGGCGTTAAGCTCATCGTGAGGCAGGCTGCCAAAGTCGGCTTCCAGGCTACGCGCATTGAGCTGCTCTATCTCGCTTTCCAGCTCGCTAATCCGGTCCGGCAGTGCATCGAGTTCGCGCTGCAGTTTGTAACTGAGTTTGGTTTTGGCAGGTGCCGGTTTTGTTGCAACCGGCGCGGTTTTTGACGCAGGCGACGGCGTGGCTTCTACCGCCGGCGCAAATGCCGCCTTTACGCGCTGGGCGGGAATGTCACTGTAGCCGCCCACAAAATTATCGACTCGGCCGTTGCCTTCGAACAACAGACAGGCGCTGGCGACATTGTCGACAAACGCCCGGTCGTGGCTCACCAACAGCACGGTGCCTTCGAACTCCATCAACAGCTCTTCCAGCAGCTCCAGTGTCTCCATATCGAGATCGTTAGTCGGTTCGTCCAGCACCAAAATGTTGGCGGGCTGGCTGAATAACAGGGCGAGTATCACTCGCGCCCGCTCTCCGCCAGACAACACGCGTATCTGCGACCGCGCCCGTTCAGCAGTAAACAGAAAATCACCGAGATAGCTGATGATATGTTTCTGTTTACCATTGACGGTCAGGCTTTCTCTCCCCTGCCCGACCACGTCGACCACGGTTTTGTTGTCATCGAGCACCGAGCGCATCTGGTCAAAATAGGCTATCTGCTGCTTGCTGCCACGCCGGACCGTACCTTCGTTGGGTTCAAGCTCCCCCACAATCAACCGCAGTAACGTGGTCTTGCCGACACCGTTAGGGCCTATCAGAGCCAGTTTGTCGCCCCGACTGATAATCAGGTCGAGATCGCGTATTAAAGGCGTGCCGTTGTAGCCATGGCCGACCCCGGTGAGTTCCGCCACCAGCTTGCCGCTGGATGCCGCTTGCTCCACCGACAGACGGGCACTGCCCTGCACACTGCGGCGTTGCGCATATTCTTCGCGCAATCGTTTGAGGGCTCGCACCCGCCCCTCATTGCGGGTGCGCCGTGCTTTAATACCCGTGCGTATCCAGCGCTCTTCGTCGGCCAGGCGCTTGTCGAAAAGCGCATTCTGCTCTTCCTCTATCCGCAGATCCTCGGCGCGGCGCGTCATAAACTCAGTGTAGTTACCTGGATAGCTTTTCAGGTGACCACGATCCAGCAGCACAATGCGGGTTGCCAACCGGTCAATCAAGGCGCGGTCGTGGGTGATAAACAGTACCGCCCCCCGGTAATTCAACACGGTCTGCTCTAGCCATTCGATCGCGGCAATATCCAGATGGTTAGTCGGTTCGTCGAGCAGCAGAATATCCGGCTCCGCAACCAGCGCACGGGCCAGCGCCACCCGCCGCCGCCAACCGCCAGAGAGCTCCGCCACCAGCGTATCGCCATTGAGTTTAAGTCGATCGAGGGTTTGCTCGATGGCGCGATGAAAGTGCCAGCCGCCGCTCGCTTCCAACTGCTCTTGGCAGCGGGCCAGCGCCATCATATCGGCCTGGCGCGCGGCCTGTTCATACTGGCGCAACAGTTCTCCGGTCTCTCGCAGGCCGGCTGCCACAGCGTCGTAGACCGTGGTATCGGCTGCCATCTCCAGAGGGGCCTGAGGCATGCTCGCGATGGTGGCCTCGGGTTGCAAGGCCACTTCGCCCCCATCGGCAGCCAGCGTCCCCTCAATAATCGAGAGCAGAGTCGATTTACCCGAGCCGTTGTGCCCGACCAGACAAACCCGCTCACCGGGATCGAGCTGCAGGCTGGCACGATCCAGCAGAATCTGCTGCCCCACAGAAAATTCGAGTTCACGAGCGGTCAACACAGGCACGGCGAAATACTTCCTTCTTACTGATTGGGGCGCATGATGCCCGGATCAGGCGCTGGATGAAAGAGCCATAAGTAGGTAGAAGTCGCGATGGTTGTATACCCCAGGGTGAATAAACTAAACAATGGGGTAATGCAGGTATTTTTCTTTTGTTCAAACCGCTGATTCACATATTCACCATGCTTATGCTCGTGCTCGCACTGCCCGTGGCCGCGGCCGAGCGCATGGTATTGCAGCTGAAATGGGAGCATGAGTTCCAGTTTGCAGGCTACTATGCCGCGCTGTGGCAGGGTTACTACAAGGAAGCCGGACTGGAGGTAACACTGCGCTCAGCCTTTGCAAAAGATGGTCAGTACACGGCTCCACAGGCAGCACTTATTCAGGGTTCTGCAGATTTCGCCATTGGCGGAGTAGACATCCTTGCCGGGCGCGACAAAGGGCATGCGTTGGTTATATTGGCTCCGGTTTTCCAGAAAACCCCCGGAGCCATCGTGACGTTGGCAAATACCAAGCTTCGCTCGCTGCGAGATCTTGCCGGTCTGCGAATTGCCGTCAACCGGGACGACTATATCACCCGCGAGTTTCAGGCCCTGTTGGGCAGCCGGCAATCACGCCTGACACCACCACAGCTGGTGGACGAACCCCTCACGCTGGACACCCTTTTGAATGGTCGCGCCGACGCTTTGCTGACCTACGGCGTTTCGGCCCAGGAAGCTGCTTACGAACGGGGGCTGGCCATTCGACGCCTCAACATAGCCGACGCTGAGCGCGTTTTCTACGGCGACACCCTGTACACCCATCAGCGGGTCATCGACCGCTCCCCGGATGCGGTTCAACGCTTTGTGCAGGCAAGCCTACGTGGTTGGGAATACGCCATGCAGCACCGGGATGAAATGGCAGCAAAGATCTCATCCTTGCCGCGTTATCAGGTGCACTACGCCTCTGCCGAACATTACAACGCCGCGTTTGCCCGCCAAAGCCCGGAGTATATGTTCTATCCCAATGTCCGCATTGGTCAGAATGAACCAGAGCGTTGGCAACAAAGCCACCATCTGCTGAAAACTGCTGGGCTGGTTGCTGGCTCCTACCCTGGCGAGTCGCTGTTTTTCTCGCCTGTTGCCAATCAGCTTCCCGCTGAGAGCCGATGGAATTGGATCGTCGGCGCTATCTGCGCCGTAATCGTACTGACCATCGCGGTATTGATGTTGCCCGCCAGAATCAGCGCGCCACTGGTACTGGCCAGCGTACTTATCCCGGTAATCTGGATTGTTGAGCACCAGCTGAAAGCAAGCTACCTGGATTCTCAACGCCGTGATGTCTGGAATGAAATTGTTCAATACCGGCAAAAGCTCGAAGAGGTAATACACCGCAATTTCGCTCTGCTGCGATCGGTCGTGGGAATGATCAGCGCAGAGCCCACGGTCGACCAACAACGCTTCAGCGATTTTGTCGGCACGCTGATTGATCTTGAGCCGCTGCTTATCAATATCGCAGCCGCGCCGGATCTCACTATCAAAATGATCTACCCGCTGGCCGGCAATCAAAAGGCTATCGGGCTGAACTACCACCGCAATGAAGTCCAGCGTCCTATGGTGGAACTTGCCCGAGACAGCCGCAGTCTGGTGGTTGCCGGTCCACTGGAGCTCGTTCAGGGTGGACGGGCGATCATCGGTCGGGCGCCGGTATTTTTGAATGACGTGACCTCTGGGGAACACACGTTCTGGGGCATCGTATCAGCGCCCATAGATTTTGACGGCCTGCTCGACAATGTGGGGCTGAACGCCCAGCATTTGCTGATCGATATAGCACTGCGGCACGGCAACCAGCGCTTCACCGGCGAAAGCTCGCGCGCCTTTTTTGGGGCAGAGCGGGTATTTGCGACTGACCCGGTCATCATGCCCGTCTCACTTGGTGCCGTGGAGTGGGAAATCGCCGCCACACCCATCGGCGGCTGGGGTAACTATCCGCCTCTGATTCAATGGCTCAAGCTGGTGGGGTTGCTGACCACAGGCATCGCCTCACTGATCTTGTATACGGTTATCCGTCAGTTTCAGTCCAGCCATGAAGTAGATTCCAAGCTGCAGCGCAACGAAGGCATACTGCGACGAGTCGGTCGCATCGCCGACGTGGGTGGCTGGGAGCTAGATCTGCGTAATGGTCAGGAATACGTGTCCAGCGAGGTATTCCGCCTGCACGGTGTGTCGCCCATTCCACTGATCGATGAGCGGCCACGCCGTTGGCTGGATCGTTACGATGAAGCCAATCGCCGAATCGTTGAACATCGCATCCAGGAAGCCATTCAAACTGGCGAGGCACAGCACTTTGAGCTGCTGATCAATGAGGGTGGTCGGAGCAATATCTGGCTGCGCCACATGATCGAGCCCGTTTGGGAGGGCAATGAGGTCGTTCTGTTGCAGGGGGTAGTGCAGGATATTTCAGCCATCCGGCGCGCCGATGCCACCATTGCCCGGCAGGCCATGTTCGACCCGGTCACCAATCTGCCCAATCGCAACCTGTTTACTGAGCGCCTTGCGCACGCGCTGCAATCCAGCCACCGGGAACGGCGTAACCTGGCCGTGCTGTTTATCGACCTGGATCACTTCAAGAACATCAATGACTCTTTGGGTCACAGTGCCGGCGATGCCCTGCTGGCTGAAATAGGCCAGCGTTTCCGCCACGCCGTGCGTGGCTCGGACACGGTAGCCCGCCTGGGAGGTGACGAGTTCACCATATTACTGGACGGTATCAAGGGCACACGTCACTGCGCACTGATTGCTGACAACCTGGTGCAGTCACTGCACGCCCCCGCAGTGATCGATGGCCATCAGGTATTTACCACCGCCAGCATTGGGGTCAGCCTGTTTCCCGAAGACGGTCGCGATGTGACCACACTACTGCAGCATGCAGACCAGGCTATGTACGCGGCCAAAGCGGCCGGTCGCAATACTGTGCGCTTTTTTACCGAATCCATGCAGTTGGAGGCCGATCGTCGCCACTCATTACATACGCAATTGGCGTGTGCCCTGCAAAACGATGAGCTGAGCGTGCACTACCAGCCGATTATCGATATTCGCTCCGGCCAAGTAGCCAAATGCGAAGCCTTGCTGCGCTGGGGGTCGATTTCGCCTGCTGAATTCATTCCCATTGCCGAAGAAACCGGCATGATTGCCGAACTCGGCCAGTACGTTATGCTCAAGTCTTGCCAGGATCTTGCTGACATCAACCGGGAAACAGGCGGGCATTTGGCGCTTGCCTTCAATAAATCAACGCGCGAATTTGCCGATGAACGACGCCACCACCAGTCGGTACTGAACACCCTCAAAGTGCAGGACCAGTTTCCGAATATCACCGTGGAAATCACCGAAAATCTGCTGATGCAGGATCAGCCGGAAACCATCGACCAGCTGTGCGAACTGCGCAACGCCGGTATCAAAATTGCCATTGACGATTTCGGTACCGGCTTCTCATCGCTGAGCTATCTGCGCAAATTCCCGGTGGATATTGTGAAAATCGACAAATCCTTTGTACACGGCATTGAAACTGACTTCGAAGCCCGAGCCTTGGTCAAAGCCATCATTTCCATGGCCCACAGCCTGAAAATAGATGTGGTCGCCGAAGGGGTGGAAACCGCAGGACAGCTCGCTATCCTGCAGGGTATGAACTGCCGCTATGTGCAAGGCTTCTACTTTTCACCGGCACTGCCGAAAGATCAGATCATCGACTACGTTCGCGCATTTCAATTTCGAAAACCGATGTTGCGCAGCACCCCAATAGCCAACTAACCCTTACTGCAGCGAACTAATCAACTCTCGCATCCAGATGATTGCCGGGTCGTGATCTGCCGTTCTGTGCCAGAACAGGTGCAGGTCAGTGGCCGCGGTCTCAAAAGGCAATTCCGTCACTGTTAAGCCCCAGGTTCTGGCCAGTCCTGCCGGTATCGATGCCACCAGATCCGAATCTTCCAGTATCCCCGGCAAGGCACCATAGTGCTGCAAGCGCAAAGCAATGCGGCGGCGCTGACCAATAGACCGCAGAGCGAGATCCACGTGGCCACTGCCCTTGAGACGACTGGAGACGTGTATATGTTCGGCGGCCAGATAGCGCGACAGGGTCAAGGGTTCCCCAGCCAGCGGATGCCCCGCGCGAAAGGCACAGACATACTGATCACTGTAAAGGGGACTACTAAGCAGCTCTGGGTGATTGAGCAGAGGCGCATCCAGCGCCAGCTGCAGCTCACCACTGGCCAGAGCCAGGGGTACCTCGCGGCGACTTAAAAACACCACTTCAAGATGCACCCCCGGTGCCAGCCGGGTCAGCGCACGTAATAGCGCCGGCAATAGATTGAACTCGGCCTGTTCAGTAGCGTGGAGGCGGAAGGTCTGCTGCGCCACTGCGGGGTCGAAATCCAGGCGGGCACTGACACAATCATTCAGCGTAGCCAGCGCGGCCCGCACCGGCTCGATCAGCTGCCGGGCCAGCGGTGTGGGGCGCACGCCACCCTTGCTGCGCACAAACAGGGGGTCATCGAAAAGCTCACGCAACCGCGCCAGCGAATTACTCACTGCGGGTTGTGTGACATGCAGCACCTCCGCCGCCCGGGTCAAACTCTGCTGGGCGTAGACTGCGTCAAACACAATAAACAGATTGAGATCGAGTCGGGACAGGTTCATAGGTCATATATCATAAGCCCGTATTATAGTAGGCCATAAAAATAATCAATTTAACTAATAACAATAATCACCCTATCCTGATTCCCCCTACACAGGAGCACTGCAATGGCTGAGATTTTGATGGTGCGACACGGCCAGGCGGCCTTTGGCACCGATGACTACGACCGGCTCACCGAAGTGGGCTGGGAGCAATCCCGCCTGCTCGGCGATTACTTTGTGCGCCGCCAGATGACCTTCGATGCCATATTTACCGGCACCATGCGCCGCCACCGGGAAACACTGGCGGGTGTGCTGGAGGCCCTGTCAGAACAGCCCCCGGCAACAGAATTGCCCGGGCTCAACGAGTTTGATTTTCACGCATTGGTCACCGCCTATCGGGCCCTCAACCCGGATACGAATGTAGACACGCGAGACGCACGCGCCTTTTACGGCTGCCTGCGCGATGCCTTGCTGGCCTGGAATCGCGGCGAACTGATCGATGTGGCAGAAGACTGGGCGGCATTTGAATCGCGGGTAAGAGGCACCTTGTCAGCACTAACCGAACCCCGCGGCCGAGTTCTGGTCGTCAGTTCCGGCGGCCCTATCAGCGCGGTGGTTCGCGAGACACTGCAGTTAAGCGTGGAAAACATGGTCAACCTCAACCTGCAGGCCCTTAACACTGGCATTACCCGCTACTACGGTAACCAGAAGCTCCTGCGCCTGAACACGTTTAACGCCGTGCCTCACCTGGAGAGCCCGGACGATAGCCGACTGATTACCTACACCTGACAAACCCGACTGGCTAGAGCGGCCTGCGAGAGCCCACCGGCCACGATCCACCAGACACGCGCGAGGACTTTGCATGGATTTTTCACCGTCAGCCCAAACCCAAGAACTTCTGGCTCGCTTGCAGGTATTTTTCGACAAGCACATTTACCCCAACGAAAAAACCTACGCCGAACAGCTACATCGCGCAAACAACCGCTTTGCCGCGCTGCCCATCATGGACGACCTCAAAGCCAAGGCCAAAGCCGAGGGGCTGTGGAACCTGTTTATCCCACCCTCCCACGCGCATTACGCCGATCACGACGGACTGAGTTTCAGCGACTATGCGCCGCTGGCCGAACTGATGGGGCGCGTACAGTGGAGCCCCGAGGTGTTTAACTGCAACGCGCCCGACACGGGCAATATGGAAGTGTTGATGAATTTTGGTACCCAGGCGCAAAAAGAACAGTGGCTAAAGCCTCTGTTGGCCGGCGAGATCCGTTCATCCTATGCCATGACTGAGCCACAGGTGGCATCCAGCGACGCAACCAACATTGAGCTTAGTATCGAGCGCGACGGTGACGAATGGGTACTCAATGGTCGTAAATGGTTTATTACCGGCGCGATGTACGAACGCACCAAGATTTTCATCGTGATGGGCAAATCCGACCCGGAGAACCCCAATCGCCACCTGCAACAAACTCAGGTACTGGTCCCAAAGAACACACCCGGACTACAAATCATTCGACCGCTAACCACGCTGGGCTACGATGACGCCCCCATTGGGCATGCGGAGCTGGTCTTCGACAATGTACGGGTACCCGCCGACAACGTACTGCTGGGCGAAGGCCGCGGTTTCGAAATCGCCCAGAGCAGACTCGGACCTGGCCGCATGCATCACTGCATGCGACTGATTGGTGCTGCCCAGCGCGCGCTGGAGCTTGCCTGCCAGCGAGCAGTGTCGCGCAGCACGTTTGGGCGTCCCTTGAGCAAACACCAGTCAGTGCGCGAGGATATCTCCAGAAGCTTCTCCGAAATCGAAATGGGCCGGCTGCTGGTACTGAAAACCTGCGACAAAATAGACCGCGAAGGCGTGCCTGCCTCAGTCGACATGATCGCGGCCACCAAGACCACCATACCGCTGCTGGTACAGACGGTTATTGATCGCTGTATGCAGTTACATGGCGCCGGCGGCCTGACCGAAGACTACTTTATGGCCGAAGCCTTCAACTATGCCCGCTGGTGTCGTCAGGCCGATGGTCCTGACCAAGTCCATCAAATGGCATTGGGCAAGAAAATCATCGACCGCTATTCTGCCTGAGGAAGATAACCATGACCGGTTTCGAACTGGATACAGAGGCGCTTACCGCCTACCTGGAACACCATATCGAAGGTTTTCGCGGCCCCATCAACGCCGAAAAATTTGCCGGGGGCCAATCCAACCCCACTTACCTCATCACCGCTGAAACTGGCCGTTATGTACTGCGGCGCAAGCCGCCGGGCAATTTACTCAAGTCAGCCCACGCGGTAGACCGCGAGTTTCGCGTGATGCGTGCGTTGGCCGACACACCAGTACCGGTACCAGCCATGCGTGTGCTGTGTGAAGATGAATCAATCATTGGCTCCATGTTTTACGTGATGGATTTCGTCGAAGGCCGTATCTTCTGGAACGCTGCCCTGCCGGAGCAATCCAGAGCCGACCGCACGGCAATCTATGACGCCATGAACCAGGTGTTAGCCGATCTACACAGCGTATCCCCTGCCACTGTTGGTTTGGCTGACTACGGCAAGCCCGGCAATTATTTTGAACGCCAGCTTGGTCGCTGGACCACGCAGTACCGTGCCAGCGAGACTGAACACATACCCGCCATGGAAGACCTGATACAGTGGCTGGAAGCAAACAAGCCTAAAGACGATGGTTTGGTGTGCATCAATCACGGCGACTTTCGCCTCGACAACATGATGTTTCACCCCAGTGAGAATCGGGTAGTATCCCTCCTGGACTGGGAGCTATCCACCCTCGGCCATCCCTACGCTGACCTGGCGTACCAGTGCATGCAGTGGCGCATTCCCTCCGATGCGGCCATACCCGGCCTGGGCGATATCGATCGAACAGCACTGGGGATTCCCACCGAAGAAGATTACGTCGCGCGCTATTGCGAGCGCCGCGGCATTGACTGCATTGACCACTGGACCTTTTATCTGGCGTTTTCATTTTTCCGCTTAAGCGCCATTTTGCAGGGAATCCAGAAACGGGCGCTGGACGGCAATGCATCCAGCGACAAAGCCACCGCCTATGGCGCGCTTGCCCGCCCGCTCGCAGAGCTGGGTCTGGCAACCGCAGAAAACGGTTAAGGAAATTTACTGATGGACAACTTTTCACTGTCGGGCCGAGTAGCCTTGGTTACCGGTGCATCCAGCGGCCTCGGCGAGCATTTTGCCAAAGTGTTGGCGCAGGCTGGTGCACGCGTGGTGGTCGGCGCACGCCGCGTTGACCGGCTGCATTCGCTGGTCAACGCAATTACCCAGAGCGGCGGAGAAGCCTTGGCAGCGGCCATGGATGTCACCGACGCCGATTCCATCAGCGCGGCCTTCGATGCCGCCGAAACCCACTTTGACACGGTTGATATTCTGGTCAATAACGCCGGTGTCGCGGCGCCAAGCCGCTTCCTCGATGGCGACGAAGCAGGCTGGGATTTCACTATGGACACCAATCTCAAAGCGGTGTGGCGTGTTGCCCAAGAAGCCGCGCGCCGATTGGTTAAGGCCCAGCGCGGCGGCAGCATTATCAATGTCGCCTCCATCCTCGGCTTGCAACCCGGGCTCGATCAGACTTTTTACGCGACCGCCAAAGCCGGCGTAGTACAGCTCACCAAAACCCAGGCACTGGAACTGTGGCGCAAAAATATACGCGTCAATGCACTGTGCCCCGGCTATTTTGAAACTGAGCTAAACAGCGATTTTTTTCAGACTGACAAAGGCAAAAGCTATCTGAACAGGATTCCGCCGCAACGGCTCGGCCAACTGGACGAGTTGAGCGGCCCACTGCTACTGCTGGCCAGCGAAGCCGGATCGTTTATGACCGGTGTGGCACTGCCGGTCGATGGCGGGCATTTGCTGCAGTCATTGTAAACGGCACAGTGACAACTGCTATCAGCGAGTGGACCGAACAATCCCGCGCAGTGTTCAGGTTTACCAAGGCCGGGGGGTAACGCGGTACCCGGCTCGCAGCAACTTACTTACATTATTGCTTGGTTTTCTTCTTCAGTTACCGCGTCCACCTCGTTCAGCTCGCGCTCTGATAGAGTTTCACGCTTGCGGGCTTCGATCTTGAAGGCCTCAGCCAGCTCTCGCGCCTGCTCTCTGAGAGGCAAGGCCTGAAAATCCGCTATACCGACATTTTCATTAACTCGCTGCAACAAGGATCCAATGTAGAGCACATACTGCTCTGCTTCTTTCTCCCCTATTTCAACCAGCCTGGCTGACTCTTCCGCAACATAGTATGCATGTTTAGCAGCGACCAGAGCCTTGTGACACACGCGCTTTATGCCGTCGCGGTCTCGATAGTTGGCTTCTATAAAGTTGTTGGCGTAGTCGACAGCCTCTTCCGCCTTTTCAAAGGTAAGCTGAGCATTTTCATCAGCTCCAATGGACTCGGCTTCGCCCAGTTTCTCAACAGCCTTACTGAGATGCTGCGTCTTCATGGTCTCAATTTCAACTTTGGCGTAGTACGCCAGCACCGACGCCTCTTTGTCTTTTGCCTTCGCCAGCTGGCCGCCTTCAATATCCCTGATCAAGCCTTCCAGTTGATTGACCGCTTTGCGGAACAGCTTTGGATGCACGTTATCGGACTGCACCTCCAGCAGAACTTCACGGTGCTCCAACACCTTGCTCAAATGCGTCTCTACATTTTCTCTATTGGTGTACGCATCAGCGACCAATTTGCTGGCAGCGAAAGCCGCGCTCAGCGCTTCTACTTCGTCTTCAGGGGCTTTGGCGGTGTGATTCGTCTTGATCGCCTGTGAGAGTTTCGCCTTTGCATTCTCCATATGAGACGGCGCATAAAACAGTAATTCATCAGCGATGGCTTTCTCGTAAGCCTCTGACGCGCGTTGAATCGCGTCTTTCGGTGTGATGTCAGCATTGCCAGCCTGCTCCATAGCGCGCATTTCAATCTGCTCGCTGTTGGCAACATGGTTTGACGCGCAGGCTGTTAACAGTGTGCTCACACCAAGCATTAGCAATACATATAGTCGACCGGACATAAATCCCCCTTGAGAATCTTATTTCATAATATTTTTTTTGGTTTATGAAGTTTGACTGAGGAGGTCAGTGTTGTCCACTGCGGCTGCTCTGTTAGAGGTTTGCGTGGCAGTGGCAGGCTGGCCACCCACGACACGAAGCCACCACACGCAGCGACATAAAAATGAGAGTTAGAGATCGAACGCCTAGCGCCTTCAGCAACCGCAGTGTTTAGCGCGGCTCAATCTCCTTGAGCTGGCGACCCACCACCAGAAAGGCGCCCATCCAGCCGAGAAAGCCACTGGTAAACCAGAGCATTAGTGTATTGCCGAAGCCAAGCCCCATCAGGGTGTATTGGCTATCGTACAGCCCAGCCAGGGCCGATACCGGGCCGGCCACCAGCAGCAGACTGATTTGCAAAATCAGCCACGCTACCAAACCGCCACCAAGCCCGTACCAGAAGCCCGTAAACAGAAAGGGGCGTCTTACAAAAGCATCGGTGCCACCCACCAGCTTCACCACCACGATTTCATCGCGACGCGCTTCAATCGCCAGCTTGATAGTGTTGCCAATGACCAGCAAGACGCCAAGCACCAGCAGAAAAGCCATCGCCAGTGTTATACGTTTGCCGATGTCCATCATTGCCTGCAGTCGCTGCACCCACTCCAGATCAAGTTTGGCCTGCGCCACTTCCGGCATTGCCGACAGCATTGTCAGCAGCAATCGACTCTGCGCCGGCGCCTTATCTTTTGGTGTAATCAACACCACCGCCGGCAGCGGGTTGCTGTCGAGTGAATTGAGCACATCACCATAGCCAGAGAGACTACGGAATTCATCCAGCGCCTGACGCGATGAGCGATAGTCTACCGCTGCAATCTCCGGGCGCTGCCGCAGGCGCGATGCAAAGGCTTCGCTATCCCGGTCGTTGAGCTTCTTATCGAGGAACAGCGAAATCCGGGCAGATCCATCCCAGCCCCGTCCGAGCTGTTCTATATTGGACAACGCGACCATCATGACTAACGGCAGCGCCAAGGCGATACCGATCACCAGGACTGTCATCGCCGTCGAGGCGGGCTCACCGAGCAGTCGCTGCAGTGTTTGCTTTCCCACCTGCCGCTGATTGGCCCAGTAGCCGTGCCAGCGTTCTTTCAATCCGATCGGGGCAAGGCTGGCGCCCAGCCCCGGCGTTTTCTGTTCCGGGGGTGAGCGTCGCGGTTTACGCGTTGGCGTGGCACTCATGAGCTCACCGCCGCGCTGCGCAACATCTGCCCTTCCTTGAGTGTGAGCACCCGGTAAGGCATCCGCTCAATCAGCGACAGATCATGACTGGCAATCATCACTGTTACGCCGACCTGATTGAACTGTTCGAACAGATTCATGATCTCGGCCGATAGCTCCGGGTCGAGGTTGCCGGTGGGCTCGTCCGCCAACAACAAGGCTGGCTTGTTCACCACAGCGCGCGCGATACCCACACGCTGCTGTTCACCACCAGATAGAGTGACCGGATTCTTCTTTTCCTTGTCGAGCAAACCGACCTTGTCCAATGCCGCCCGCACCCGTCGACCCACATCACGCGGCTGAAAACCGGCAATAATCAGCGGCAGGGCCACGTTGTCGAACACACTGCGATCAAACAACAGCTGATGATTCTGAAATACCACGCCGACACCGCGTCGGTGCTGCGGAATTTTGCGCGCCGACAGACGATTGAGATTTTTACCGTCGACAAAGACCTGTCCCGACGTAGGGCGCTCCATCATCATGATCAATTTCAGCAGCGTACTCTTGCCCGCACCGCTGTGCCCAGTGAGAAACACCATCTCGTTGCGTTCCACCTGAAAACTCAGATGATTGAGCGCCGAGTGGCCACCGGGGTAGCGCTTGCAGACGTCATCAAACTGGATCATGAATTAGTTATCGTCCGGACAGTTGTCATGTTGGAGGCAACCTATCCTATGCTTCGTCTGCTCGGCGGGCAAACAACGCCTCCACAAATTCGTCAGCGCGAAATGGTCGCAGGTCACCAATGCCTTCACCAATACCAATGAAGCGAATGGGAATACCAAGCTGTTGGCTGATGGCAAAGATAATACCGCCTTTGGCGGTACCATCGAGCTTGGTCAGGGTGACGCCGGACACACCGACCGCCTGCTGGAAGTGTTTCGCCTGAGTCAATGCGTTCTGCCCGGTGCCGGCATCCAGCACCAGCATCACTTCGTGGGGTGCGGTATCGTCGATTTTCTTCATTACCCGAACAACCTTTTTCAGCTCTTCCATCAGGTTGTCTTTGTTGTGCAGTCGACCCGCCGTATCCGCGATCAAAACGTCCACGTCGCGGGATTTGGCTGCCTGAAGGGCGTCGAAAATCACCGACGCAGAATCTGCGCCAGTGTGCTGGGCAATTACCGGCACCTTGTTGCGGTCACCCCAGACCTGCAACTGCTCGACCGCAGCGGCGCGAAATGTGTCGCCGGCTGCCAGCATGACCGACTTGCCCAGCACTTGAAGTTGTTTTGCCAACTTGCCGATGGTGGTGGTTTTGCCAACACCGTTTACGCCCACCACCAGAATGACATAGGGCTTATGGGCCTCTTCGATCACCAGCTCCGACTGCGCCGGCGCCAACAGTGCTGTCAGCTCCTGCTGCAACGCCTGATACAAGGCTTCCGGATCAGATAATTGATTGCGTTTAACCGCATCGGTGATGTTGTCGATGATCTGCTGCGTGGCATCGATACCAATATCAGCCATCAGCAGCTGGGTTTCGATGTCTTCCAGCAGGTCGTCATCAATAGCTTTGCGACCGAGAATCAGGTTGCCCAGCCCCTGCCCGATGTTGGCGCCGGTCTGTTGCAGACCACGGGTGAGGCGCTCGAACAGGCGCATGCGCTGCTCGTCGGTCAGCTCAACATGCTGCCAGGGCGCTAGTTCGGCGTCATCGATAAAACCTTCAGCGGCTGCCAGATCCTCTTCAGACCCGGTCAAACCAGCCTTTATCCGATCAAAAAAGCCCTTCTTTGGTGAGGGGGTGTCTTCCACTATCCAAATCCTTGCCTGGGAGTGTAATGTCACATGCGGTGCCGGAGGTGCGCACCGGGGATATTACGGAACGCGGTGCGCGCCCTGATGGGGCGCACCGGAGATTGCGGCTATTCTAAAGGATTCCGGGAGCGATGTGGCCCCCTTAAAGGAGCTGCCGCCCGGTATAGGTAGTCATCCGAGAGGAATGTGAAACTCAGTCTTCGTCACGCTCTCGGTATTCCATGCGGGTACAGCCCAGACAACGCAGGAAGGTGTTGGCCGCCGGCTGTACCATCAGGGTGTCCGCTGCCTGGCCGACATTGCCGCCCAAGGCTGAAAACGGCAAACTCACCAGAAAAAAGGCGGTTCCCACCACAGTAACGGCCAGCATGACTGGACGCACGATGACTGTATCCGTCGCCATCGCTAGGGCGGTCGGCTGCTGCTTTACCACGTCAGCAACCGACAATTGCGGTATTATCAGAGCCAGAGACAGGCAGAGCGCATTAAACCAGCGTGCGACAGGCGAGCGTGTTTTCATGGGAACAACCTCCACGGAGTTATTGTAGCGCTGACCGGGGCCGTTCACGCCGGTCAGCAGCAGATACTTATGGTCTAAACCATAATAGCGCGATGCCGGAATAGTGTCTGCATCAATATAAAAAAATGGCTTGCATATCACAGGATTACAGGAGAATGTTTAGGCAGCTTTTGGCTTGCGAGCCACACCTTTCGGCCGCCGGGGAGCACAGCGTCCAGCAATGTTGCAGCCATTGAGTGCCGGGTTTCGTCGATTTTTTCATCGCCAAGCCCCTGACATCAAAGAGGTTTTCAAGCGGTTACAAACCATGAACCAGCTGCGGCTGGAGCGTGCCCGCTCCCTGCTCGGCCCCCGCCAGCAGTTGTTTCTGGATTTCCTACCCCTGTTTTTTCATTGCAATCACCCCGTCCTGCCCGGCTTCCAGTCGCTACAATGCCCGGCGGGGCTGAGCGGCTACCAGCCCTCGCCAGAAATGGTGCAGCGCGTTAAACGGCATCTGGCCAATAGTTTTCAGTACACCCCCTCGGCAGACAAAAATCACGATCTGGAAGCGCTGTTTCTGATGGGCTCGATCGGCAGTGTGGCCCACGCACCCAGTTCAGACATCGATGTGTGGGTTTGCCACCGCGCCGACCTGAGCGACGGCGATCGAGCCGCACTGAACCAGAAATGCGAAGACCTGAGCCACTACGCCAACAAAGCACTAGGGCTGGAAATACATTTTTTCCTGATGTCGGCGCAGGCTTTCCGCGCCGGTGAACGCAAGGCCCTGAACGCCGAAGACTGCGGCAGCACGCAACACTTCCTTTTACTGGACGAGTTTTACCGCAGCGCCATACTTGTCGCCGGTAAGTATCCGGCCTGGTGGCTGATTTCTCCCGACACCACGGACTACGATGGCGCGCTCGCCGAGCTGCACCACAAACACAAGCGCATTGGCCGACTGACCCTAGATTTTGGCAACGTGCATCAGATTCCAGCTGGGGAGTACGTGGGAGCCGGCATCTGGCAACTATTCAAAGCCATCAGCCAACCCCATAAGTCGCTGATCAAGCTGCTCTTGATTGAAGCTTACGCCAGCGCCCACCCTGATAATCACACCCTATCGGAAACATTAAAGCGCCAACTGCACCAACCCCAGTGGCGGGCGGAACCACACGACCCCTACACGATGATTTATCAGCGCCTGGAAGCTTACCTAGAGCAGCGCGACGAGCCGCTGCGCCTGAACTTGCTGCGCCGCGCCTTCTATTTCAAGACCGAGCTCAAACTGAGCCGCCGCAGCAATTATCTTGGGTGGCGGGAAAATGTGCTCGAAGAGCTCGTCAGGCAATGGGGCTGGAGCAATGAGCAGCTGCACAACCTCGACATGCGCGACAGCTGGCGGGTAACCCGAGTGCGCGAGGAGCACCTGGAACTGGTGCGCGAGCTAACCGGCAGCTACCGATTTCTACAGAACTTCGCCACCCGGAACCAGGCCGACCAACTGATCAGCTCCCGAGAAATGAGCGTGCTGGGCCGCAAACTGTTTTCCGCATTCGAACGCCAACCGGACAAGATCGACTGGATCAACAGCGGCATCTCCGAAGACTTGGCAGAAAAAAACTTAAGCTTCTGCTACTTGGGCAAGGCCGACCCCGACAAGCCCAGCTGGGCGCTAATAGCCGGCAAGGTCACGCTGGTGAACTGGCACAGCAGCACGGCGCTACGCGAAAGCGACAGCCTGCCTGCGCTCATTTGCTGGTGTTTGTGCAATGGCCTGATCGACGGCGACACCCGCTTTCATCTAGCGTCGGATCATCCGGATCACCATCGCGGCAAGCTGGAAAACCTGGTCAAGCAGCTTGCAGGCATCCTGCCTGACTCGGCCTACGCCACCCACCCCGAGTATCATCAACGCTTTGAAAGTGCGCGCTATACGCAATCGCTGACCTGCATTGTGGGCAGCGCCAGCCAACGTTCTTCTTTCGACACTCCACTTGTGGGACATGTCGATATAGTCAACGTCACCAGTTGGGGCGAGGTGATCTGCAAAAGCTTTACCGACAGCCACGCAGCCGCCAAAGCGATGCAGTATGTACTGGCGGCAACGGTGAGCCAGAAACAACCGATAGCGCTGCAGATCAAACCCTTTTCTTTAAGCGCTGAGCGCTACGCGAGCCAGTTTAACGACGACCTGCAGCCCGTAATGGCGTTTTTTGACAAAGCGGGGGACGGCGATCGTTTTATTTTTGAGGCTGGTCGCACTTATTACTGCTTTCAGCGCCGCAGGAACACAGTCCGCCTGCGCGCCGCGTCGAGCTTTAGCGACCTTACCCAGTTGTTGGCTGGCAGCGAGCACGCCAACAGCCGTATTGAGGTGAGCCGCGATAACGCAAACTTACAAGCCCTGTGCTGTGTCAGTGAGCTGCAGAGCCCCGGTGCGCTGCGCATAGTGTTCCAAAGGCGTGAGGAAGCAGCCGACATTTATGTTATTGATGGCCGCGGTGGCATTCACTATCAGTCACTGCTCTGCGACGACAGCAGTATCATGCTCGGCCAACTGAAAAACTTTATCGACAGCCTGCGCAAAAACTACTTCAACAACTGCGCCGTGGCTTGGTACGAATTGGTTGAGCGTAACGGTCGCCCGCTCGTTGAACCGCTCGCTCAGCAGCTGCGCTCGGATAGACTGCGTATTGTGGTGAATATGCTGGCCTCGCGCACCGACGATGACGGTGCTCGCTTCGACCTGAAAATCAACCAGAAAACCCTGCACTTTGCCCAGTACGGGAAAGACATTCTGAAGCACGCCGCCGATTACATTCGCGAGCAGCTGCCGCCACACCAGCTGCGCTTTTGTTACGTGAACCAGATTCTTTATCGCGACCGCGCGCAGGAAGGTGTCAACGCGGGGCAGCGTCTTGGTGAGGCATTGCGCCATAAAGTACAGATAGAGGAAGCCCTGAATTCAGCGCTACTGGCTGAACTGGCTACAACAACAGGTTAGCTGCACCCTGCTGGGGGCGCTTAGAATTCTGCTTCTGGCAGTTCGTAATCGTAATCCATGATCAGGGGCGCATGATCCCCAAACTGCTGGTTTTTGTAGATGGTGCCGTATTCGATATACGGTTTAAAACGGTTCGACACAATCTGGTAATCCACCCGCCAGCCACTGCTGTTCTGGTCACCGTCGGGCCACCAGGTAAATTCGTCCGCGTCGCGGTTCACCTGGCGAAAGGCATCGACATAGCCCAGCTCGTGAAACAGCCGCTCCATCCACTGCTGCTCTTCGCCGAGAAACCCGGACATACCCTGGACGGCATCCGGCTCTTGCACATCGATGTTGCGGTGCACCATATTCCAGTTGCCACAGATCACGAACTCACGACGCTTGTTGCGAATTTTGTTCAGGTGGTTGTAATACAGGTCAAAAAATTCGCCCTTGCGCGCCTGAGCTTTGGCATCCTTGGGGTAACCGCTTGGTGCCAGCAGACAACCAACACTGAGCTCGTCGAAATCCGCCTGGATATAGCGGCCTTCCATATCGAAATCGGTGAACCCCAGGCCATACATAATAGCCTTGGGCAGTCGCCGGGTATAAATGGCCACACCGTTGGTATTGGGTTCAGCTGCGTCGAAGAAATACGCGTTGTACTCCGACGGAAAGAACTTGGGATCACGCAGCTTGTACTCCTGAACACCAATGTTCTGAATACAGATGATGTCAGCGTCCTGCTCTTCAATCCATTCGAAAAACCCGCGCTGGGCGGCGTCTTCAATGCCATTGGCACAAAAGCTGATTATTCTCATTAATAACCCAATAAGCTCTCGGTAAGATACAGTGCTCGCAGCCAGCCACCCTGCAATACCCATTATTTACGCTTTAAGGTACATCGGTGGCACTGCCAGCCAATTTATTATTGCGCGCTTTTGGCTGCTACAATGGGCAGTTTAGCGCAGCCGGAGCAATCTGTCCGAAAAAAGCGCGAAAAATCTGCCACATAGAGGCTGGAGCTGAAGGGTACTATGGAACTTTATCAACAACAATTTATTGAACAGGCCATTGCGGCAAAAGCACTCACATTTGGCACATTTACCCTCAAATCCGGCCGCGAAAGCCCCTATTTCTTCAATGCCGGAAAATTTTACCAGGGCGCAGCGCTAGCCACCCTGAGCCGCTGCTACGCGGCCGCCATTAGCGCCAGAGCACCGGAATTTGATGTGCTCTACGGCCCAGCCTACAAGGGTATCGTATTGGCCGCCGCAACCAGCTGCGCACTGGCCGACCACCATCA